>JAENZU010000115.1 GCA_016841125.1 Melioribacter sp.
ATTTTATCTGATGTTGTGCCGTTCATTCATTCCCACTGTAACGGATTAGTGCCGATAGTAACTTGCGGTGCATCTGTCGGGGCTTATCATGCAGCCAATATGTATTTAAAATTTCCCAATATATTCAGCGGCATGATAGCGATGAGCGGAGTTTATGATATAAAATATTACGTAAGAGATTATTACGATGAGCATTGTTATTACAATTCACCCGTAGAATTTTTGCCCGGACTTAATGACGAACAAACGCTGAATGATATGCGAGATGGAAAAATTGTAATTGCATCCGGACAGGGAGCGTATGAAGATCCCGGTTCATCAATTCATCTTTCAAATATATTGAAATCTAAAAAGGTGCCACACTGGCTAGATCTTTGGGGTCACGATATGACACACGACTGGCCCACATGGAGAGACATGCTGCCGTATTTTGTGAAGAATCTGAATTTCTAATTTCAATAGTAAATCGTAACATCAAAAAATAATTATTCCGGTTTGGATTTAAGTTAAATTATTGGAGTTTTATTACATGACAATAAAAGATACACAAAATGAGATAGTAAAAGAATTTGATGAGTTGGAGGATTGGGAAGAGAGGTATGCAAAAATAATTAAGCTGGGAAGAGAATTGCCCGATCTGCCTGAAGATTTTAAAACTGAAAAGAATAAACTTGATGGCTGTCAATCGCAGGTTTGGATTAAGGCAGAACTGGAAAACGGAAAAATATTACTGGAAGCTGATAGCGATGCGATGATAGTTAAAGGATTAATCGCTTTGCTGATAAAGGTTTATTCGGGTCACACACCAGAAGAAATTTTGAGCACTCCTCCGGATTTTGTAAAAGAGATCGGTATTGATAACCATCTTTCTCCCACAAGGAAAAATGGTTTGGGAGCCATGCTCAAACAGATTCAAATGTTTGCCGTAGCTTACAAAGCGATGGCTCAGCAGAAATAAAAAATCCGGCGTTTAGCCGGATTAACCTTTCGAATTTTTTATCATGAAATTTCTTTTATAACCTCATCAATTTCTTTTTTCTCATCGAAAAATGTAAGAAGTCTTCTAATTATATCATCCACAATTGCATCCGGACATGAAGCCCCGCTGGTGATTGCTATCACTACTTTTTCTTTTGCCGGAATGAATCTCTGTGTTACCTTCTCTATTTTTTCATGAATATTAAAATGGGTGATCAGATTATCGGCTAATATTTTATCTTCCGAAGAAATAAAATATGTGGGAAATTTTTCTTCCATGAGTTCAACGAGGTGAGAAGTATTGGAAGAATTATAGCCGCCAACAACTATTGCAAGATCAGCTTCCTGCTCGAGCAATCCGTAGACTGCCTGCTGATTATCATTCGTTGCGTAGCAGAGTGTATCGCGTGTATCAGCAAAGTGATCCTTTAAATTCTCTGAGCCGTATTTTTGAATCATGATTTTTTTTAGCTGATCGGCGATTTCCTGAGTTTCAGTTGCAAGCATTGTTGTTTGATTTACAACTCCGACTTTTTTAAGATCCTTTTCTACATCAAACCCTTCGGAATATTTTCCTTCAAACAGTTTGTAAAATTCTTCTTTGGGTAAGTCGCCTAATATAATTCTTCCAAGAGTTTTAGTTTCTTCAATATCGAGCACAATGACCGATGGGGCGTTTTTTTGACTGTGAGAAAACGTTGCTCTTGTTTCTTCGTGATAATGTTTGCCGTGAATAATTATTGTGTGATCTTCATTCCCAAGCGCACCGGCACGATTCCAAACCTTTTCAACAAATGGGCAAGTTGTATTGTAAGAATACGGATCGATTCCCATCCCGGATAACTTTTTTTCTATTTCCAATGTAGTGCCGAATGCGGGAACGATGACAATATCTTCTTTTGTGATTTCACTCCAGTCGATCAGTTCATTTCCTTCCGTATCCATAATGAATCTGATGCCCTGCTCTTCCAAATCCTTATTAACACCGGGATTGTGGATCATCTCGCTTAAAAGAAATATTCGCTTACCCGGATTTTCCTGAACGGTTCTGTAAGCAATCTCAATTGCGTTTTCAACACCATAACAGAAACCGAAGTGGCGGGCAACCAAAAATTTCACAGGCCCGAAATCCAACTCGGTCGGCGAATAATCTTTCTTGCGCGGGTCGTCGAGTTTTCTAAGTTCCTTTATCCTCGAAATAATCGAACTTCTGTAGCGCTGCGGTATATCAAATTTTTTCATTTATTTATTATTCTTTCTGCAACTAAAACTGTAAAACAATTACAAACTGATAATTGTTTCTACTAATCAAATTTAATTTTTACTTTGTCCCGCAGTTCTATTTTGATTCCCGGCAAGTCTTTTATCTGCATAGCCAGTTCATCGAATGTCGCAGGTTTGTTCTTTTTTAGTTCATTGAATTTTTTCGGGTTGTCTATTATCTGCCCCAAATCCATTTCAAAAATAGTAACTCTTGATCCATCAACATAGGATGCATTAGTTTCATCAATATCTCCCGCAACTTCAACTGTTACAACAAACCTCATATCTTTCAGCATCATTTTAAACTGCTCAGCCCACATGTCGTCGGCAAGAGAGTCTGTTTCCATTTCGGAGTCGCCGAATTCCATTTCCAAATCTTCTTCATCTTTTGGTGGCATTTGAATTATAAGCGTCGGAGAGTCACCGCTAATAAAATCGAAGGAAATAAATTCATCTTTCTCCGGATCGGTCTGCTCTTCATCTTCGTTCATCACATCCGAAGGAACTTTGTTCCCGGGGTCGCTGGTTATTTTCAAATTTCTGACATCATCAAATTCATAGTAAGCTACATAGCTGTTGTTCGATTCATCGAGACTTTCCACTTTAATGAACCTAACGCCGGCTCCCATTTCTTCGGCATTTGCCTTAAGTTCATCTTCGTCTATTAAACTGAACTCTTCTGTATCCGACGAATCCCCCATAGATGCAAATGAATTTATCATTGCCACCATTGCAGGACTTGCGACCGCTCTTTCTTCTACAGTGCCGGAGCCGTCTTTGTTTACTTTAACTCTTGTTTCAACTTCAATACAGCTTGTTGCAGCAAAAAGTAAAATTACAATTAAAGATAGTTTGAAAATAATTTTCATTTCCGCTCCGTTTAATTATCAAATTTTCGTTGAACTAAAGTAAGTATAGTATATACCGCCACAATTTCGTCATATTGATTTATAACTTCAACATACCATTCCACAACACCGTTTGGAATGTCATCCGGTTCTCGCTTTTCTTTATACGTTTTTCTTTTGCAAGTAAGCTTGGCTTGTATTGTATCGCCAATATAAACGGGCTTTATGAAACGCAAATTCTCCAAACCGTAATTTGCAAGCACAGGTCCTTTTGCGGGATGAACAAATAGTCCGGCTGCAGCCGACAGCACAAAATATCCATGAGCAACCCGTTGTTCAAATATTGACTCCTTCGCAGCGAGATCATCCATGTGAGCATAAAAGAAATCTCCGCTGACGCCGGCAAAGTTTACAACATCGGCATCGGTTACTGTTCGTCGCGGCGAAATCAGAGTTTCGCCAATTTCCAATTCTTCAAAATATTTTTGAAAAGGATGGATGCGGTCAAGCTTATATTCGGCACCTTTTAAATAGGTATTTGTAATATTCGTTAAGGTTGTGGGATGACCTTGCAATGCGACTCTCTGCATATATTTTGCCAGTCCGCGAATTCCGCCCAATTCTTCACCGCCGCCGGCTCTGCCCGGTCCGCCGTGTGTCATGTGCGGAAGCGGTGATCCGTGTCCAGTGGATTCTTTTGCACAATGCCGGTTAACTATCATTATTCTACCATGATAAGAGCCTGATCCCAATACGATCTCTTTTGCAAATTCATCATCAGTTGTAAAAACGGAAGCGACCAAACTGCCCTGTCCAAGATTAGCAATTCTCACAGCCTCATCGATATTTTTATAGGGCATGATTGTGCTTACCGGTCCGAATGCTTCAATTTCATGAGGTGCGCTGTTCTTAAATGGTTCGGGACATTTTAAGAGTACAGGATTGATGAAAGAGGAATTTCCCGCTCCGGGCAATTCTGCATTTCCCTCGTATGCAACTTCCATTGATTGCTTCAGAACTTCAATCCTCTCTTTCACCAATTCCAAATATCTTTTTCCCCCCAAACTTCCCATTCGCGTTTCCCTGTCGGCGGGATCCCCGATTTTAATTTTTGCCAATCTCTCTTTGATCGCCTCGGTTACGTTCTTCATTAATTTTGCAGGTACAATAATACGTCTGATAGCGGTACACTTTTGACCGGCTTTTGTTGTCATCTCATTTACAACTTCTTTCACGAAAAGATCAAACTCCTTCATTTTTGGAGTTACATCTAATCCGAGTATTGAACAGTTCAGCGAGTCGGCTTCTAAGTTGAATCTGACTGAATTTCTAATAATGTTTGGGTGAGATTTTAATTTCTGTCCGGTTTCGGCTGAGCCTGTGAATGTAACAACATCTTGATTAGATAGGTGATCAAGAAGATCATAAGGATCACCAAGAATTAATTGTAATGAACCTTCGGGTAAAATTTTTGATTCAACGATAGCCCTAACCATTTTTTCAGCAACGTGTGATGAAACAGGCGCTGGCTTAACTACCGCAGGCATTCCCGCAATAAATGTGGGGGCAAACTTTTCGAGCATTCCCCAAATTGGAAAGTTAAATGCATTAATGTGAACCGCAGCTCCCTGCAACGGCACGTAGATATGCTGACCGACAAATGTTCCTTCTGTTGAAAGCATTTCCATGTTTCCCTCAACCCAAACTTTACCGTCCGGAATTTCTCTTCTGCCTTTGCTTGCATAAGTGAATAATGTTGATATGCCCCCTTCAATATCCACCCATGAATCAACTTTCGTTGCCCCTGTCTGAAATGAAAGGGGATAGAATTCATCTTTGCGTGACATTAAATATTGTGCAAGTGCTTTCAGCATTCTTCCGCGCTGATGAAAAGTTAGCTCCCTTAATTTAGGACTTACCTTGCTACGTGCATATTCCAGAGTGGCTTTAAGATCGATTCCCTTAGAAGAGATCTCCGCAATCTTTTTACCGTTTACGGGGTTGTATAAATTTGTGAAGTCTCCGGAACCTTCAACCCATTTGCCCATTACATAGGATTTCAATCTCATAAGCGCCTAATTTATTTTGATATTCAATCCGATTAATATAATAAAAAAGATAGATAGGAGTAAAAAGAATAGATAAGAGTATCAAGATTTGAGTATCGAGACCGGAGAGATAAAATCTTATACGGGTCTCGCAACTCCTCACCACTCATCACTCAAAGCCCACATCCCATCACTCATAGCTCAGACTTAAAAATCTCCGCCGTCCCCCATATCCATTCCTCCGCTTTCACCGTTGCGTCTCTCAGATTTATAATTGTTAATATTAAATCTTAAGTTAAGCATAATCATGGGTGATTCCCTTGTGAAGTAGGCATACCTATAAAAATCTTCACCTTCATAAGTATACTCTCTTTTCGCTGTGCCGAATATATCTCTTACCTGCAAAGTAGCTGAGAGCATTTTATCGAAGAACTCATGTTTAATTGCGAAGTTGGCATAAAAGAAATCTTCTACTCTTCCCTGAGATGAAACAGTGGGGCTGTTGTAAATTGAGTTTACTTGGATTTGAGTAAGCTTGCCTATTTTAATTCCGTTATTAAAGCGAATGCTCCAATTGAAACTGCTGCGCGAAAAATCTGTATTATTAAAGGCGCCTTCTATTTTGTAATCATAAAGATTACCCATTAGGTTCACGTTCCACGCTTGAATAGGATCAAAATTCAAAAACAGTTCGGTACCCAAAGAATAATCCTTGCCAATATTATCAACTGAACTTAATGTAATATTATCATCGTATACCGATCTGATTCTCTCAATCTTATTATTTGTAATCCTGTAATATCCCTCAACTGAAAATAAAAATTTACCCAAGAATGTTTGATATCCCATTTCGTAGGAATCAATATACTCCGGATCAAGAGCCGGATTACCGGTTCTAACATTGTAAGCGTCAATCCAGGTTTCGAAAGGTTCCAGTTCCCAGCCGCGCGGACGATTAATTCGGCGGGTATAGCTTGTCATCACTTGATGATTGTCAACAATTTCATAGGAAAAGTGAGCACTTGGGAAATAGTCCCACCTATCAATCTTAAATTCATCGGCGGTCTTTACAAGTGTGATTGATCTGCCTGTATATTCAGTTCTGAATCCGAATTGAAATCCGAATGATCCAAGCTTGTTCGAATACATTGTATAGATCGCCTGCTCGTTTTTATCATATTTGGTATTATTGCTGAATTGCGGATCTTCAACAAAACCCTGGGCAGTTGAATCAAAATTGAAAAGTCCGGTTCTCTCTTCCGAAAGATCTATTTCACCTTGATAGCCGGCTTCAAATTTGCTCTCTTCGTCTAAAGGTAAAGTATAATCGAGTTTGCCTCTAAATTCTTTTCCGGGTCCCGATTCAGTGGTTTTTCTTCCGCTGACAATTTGACCGCTTTGCATTAATTCGCTTAAAGTTTTCTCATCAGAATTATCATAGTCGAAATCGAAATCAGCTATAAGTTCATGTCCTTTGCTGCCAAAGTTGTGTAAATAATTTCCAAACACAGAATATGAGTAACCGCCTCTTGATCTATCCGAAATACTGTTGTAAAATTCTATGTTTGGATTTGTTGAAGACCACTCCTCGTAACCCAAAGTTGAATTTCTTATCGATTCACGGTCTCTGTAACGGGCGCCAAGTGTAAGGATATCGGTTCTAGTAAAATTGTGTGCTATCGATCCTCTGAGTGAGAATGATTCTCTGCCTCTGTTTGCAGTTCCGTTTGAATTTGTGTAAAATCTTGTGCCCGAATTTTCTGTCCAATTTTCCTCTGAATCGGTCATATCGAATAGTCTATTATTATAATCAATTCCAAGATTGGACTGGAAGGAAGATGTTTTATAATCTAAAAGAAGTTCCGCACCATATTTATCGTTCAATCCGCCGTTTAAATCTAAAATCCCGCTCATTCCGGCAATATCACTTTTCTTCATAACTATGTTGATAATGCCGGCAGTTCCCTCCGGATCATATTTTGCAGACGGGTTAGTAATTATTTCAATATTTTCAATTGCACTTGCCGGTATTTGCTGCAGTGCTTCGCTTGCCTCAAGAATAGTGGGGCGACCATCGATTAAAACAGTGAAATTACCGCTTCCTCTTAAACTTACATTTCCTTCAATATCCACAGTTATCGAAGGTACGTTTTCTAAAACTTCTATTGCTGTTCCGGACGTTGCGGTAAATTGTTCGCTTACGTTAATTACTTTCTTATCAATTTCATAAGAAATTGGGGCTCGTTCACCGCTTACAACAACATCATCCACTCCGTAAGATTTTGGAGCAAGAGAAATATCTCCGAGGTCGATTGTGTTGGGACCTTTAACCACAACGGACTCAATAAATTTATCATCAAATCCAATGAAGCTTGCCCTCAAATAATAATTTCCGCGTCTAACGTTTTCGAGTTTGAAATATCCGCTTTCATTAGTAATTGTACCAGTTACCTGCGAGCTGTCTTCTGAAGAGAAAAGGACGATGTTTGCAAATTCCATCGGCTTTGAATCAATTACCTCAAGAACTCTACCTTCAATTACAGCTCCGCCGCGACCGGGACGCTGCTGCGCATTTAAATTAATAATCAAAATTGCGGTAAAAAGTAAAAATAATTTCGTTTTCATTATTCAAAAATCCTGACTTATTTTAAACGGGAATTTCCCGAAACATTTACGTAATGTTTTAGACAACAATGAATTGGACAAGGTTTAAATTTAGTAAAGTAGTAACACTCAATATATATGTTTTGTTCAAAAAAGAAACTTAATCACCAAATTTCTGATATCTATGTTTGATGATAAATTCTGAAGAAGGGTTCTCTGCAATTGGTTGCAATTACCGAACCGGTCTAAATCTGAAAATATTATACGGGGAGTGCTCTTTAATATGCTCTTTACTCTGCAGCATTTGATCAGGAATGTCGCTGTCAGCCAGATAAAAATAGCCACCTCCACCTAAACTTAGCCCATCTGCCCAGTGAATTCTTTGATCTCTAATTAAAGTTTCTCCCCTCCCGTCTGCATAGACAATGTAAATTCCCTCGTGCTCAACATCGGTAATATAAACATTTCCGGAATTATCCAATCTAATTCCATCACTTAAAGGCTTTTTGGCAACGTATTCCACTTTTGAATTTATGGATTCATCCGCGGCATTAAAATTTATACAATCATTTACAGCAATTCTGTAGAGACCGCTGTGACTCATTGCAGCATAATAAACGTATTTTCCGTCATGACTCACATCCAAACCATCTATGCCGGGCATAAGATCTAGGATACCGAAGAAGCGCATCTTTTTTGAAGGGGTTACAGGAACAAACCCCTCATTAACAACACTCGGGTGATCTTCAAGTAATCGACGGCTTTTGTTTAATTCAATATCA
>JAENZU010000116.1 GCA_016841125.1 Melioribacter sp.
GTAGATCAACCTGAAAGCATCAGCTACCACAGTGCCGTTTGCCGATTCTTTTACTTTAATTGATATATTTCGTTCTTGAGTAAGCACAAACTCGGATAAATAATTCCATTGACCGCCGTTAACTTTTTGCGATTTTTCGATTACAGAAGGTGAATCACCGCTGCTTATTTCAAATCTTGTATTGTAGGAATTTGCCGAATTGGACGACCACCACGCATAAAGATCGTAATTACCTGCGGCTAAATTGCCGGTATTGAAAGTTGCCGAATTTTCACCGTTCCCTTGAGTTAAGGCTGAAAAGTCATCCCCAAAAAATTCCAGACCTCCGCTGTAGGTCTGCCAATTTCCGGCGAACACTGCATCTTTATTATCCACAATTAAATGCTTCGGGTGAGACAAGCCCAAATATTCCGCAACGGCATAAACGGTTCTGTAACCGATGTCAAATAAATTATCGTTTGTAACCCAATCATTACTTGAGTATTGATCATATGGGGTTTCATAAGTTAACGCCATTACCTGCTCGCCGTGATTACTCCAAAGCCAGCCTTCGGGGAAATATGATTTCAGGGTAGACTCAGAATAATCTGTGTTTGCAAAGTAGGGGTTATCCGAAGTATTCAAGTTTGAGAATTGATATTCGCGCTGGTAAAACAAAGGTGACGTTGATCCGGCAGTATGAATCCAAAATGTACAGAACTTTGCTGCCTGTGAGTGAAGATTCAGAAATACGGAAAGCACTTTTTCAGAGTTTATTTCCGTCATCCTCTGTTTAAGAATTTTAGCTTCCGTACAAGTTTCGCTATCAGGTTTATCCCATTCCCTTTCAACATCAACGCCGTCGTAATTGGTTCTTGAACGACCGTAGAAAACACCATCGGGATTTGTAAATGGAATTAAATGGAATACGGTGTTCTGCCTGTAGTAAGCTATTACATCATCACTATCTAGTAATTTTTGCACGATGCCGTCAAAGTGCCATGAACTGGGGGTTTCCCCGGGGTGCGTGCGTGCATGGATCCAAATATGTAATTTTTCATTTGAAGGAACATTGAAATCGGTAACGGTAATTTCATGAATTGGAATATTTCTATCCGTAAACCCAAGCGTATCAACTTTAACAAAAGAAGATTCCGACCACTCGTCAATTCTTTCAAGTAAATAGGAATAATTGTAAGGCGTGTAATAAGCAACAAACACGGTATCTTTTTCAAATGTTTTCTGAAATAGGTTTAGCTGCGGAGCTTCGGTTTGGGTAAACCTCTGAAAATTAACATTGTCGTAAGAATACATCGGTCGGTTAACATCAGAAGTAGTGATCTTTACCCTAACATATTTATCCTGAATTCCTGTAATTCTGAAATAAAACCACCTTCCGCCGATATCGGAAACTGTAGAGACATTCCAATTTACGGAATCGGAGGTGGAAACAGCATTTAAATTTCCGCTCGGAAAATCAGCATCAAATTTAATCTGTGCATTTATGGTAAAACCAATAATTAACAGCAAAGAAAAAAACTTTTTCATTAGTAAACCTTACTCCTGTTCAACTTTTAATTTTTCGGTACGGTCGGCAATAATTAATTTTTCAATTAGG
The DNA here is from genome assembly GCA_016841125.1 of Melioribacter sp. Classification (GTDB taxonomy): domain Bacteria; phylum Bacteroidota; class Ignavibacteria; order Ignavibacteriales; family Melioribacteraceae; genus JAENZU01. The sequence continues at coordinate 1,598 of JAENZU010000116.1, forward strand.
TCATCAAGTTTGCCTTCAATTATTTCGCTCAAGTTATAAAGGGTAACCCCGATACGATGATCGGTAACTCTGTTCTGCGGAAAATTATACGTCCTTATTTTATCACTGCGGTCACCGCTTTTAACCATACTCTTTCTTGTAGCCGCAATCTCTTTATTATGCTCCTGAAGTTTCAGGTCATATAATCGGGCTTTCAATACTTTCATCGCTTTCTGTCTGTTCTTCAACTGCGATCTTTCGTCCTGACACTGGACAACCATACCGGTGGGAATATGAGTTATTCGGATTGCCGTTTCTACTTTGTTAACGTTCTGACCACCCGCACCGCCTGCTCTATAAACATCAATTCTTAGCTCATTGGGATCAACATCAATCTGCACATCTTCAGCTTCGGGCATTACCACCACAGATGCAGCTGAAGTGTGTACACGTCCGCTCGCTTCGGTTGCAGGCACACGCTGAACCCTGTGAACACCGCTTTCAAATTTCAGTTCACCGTACGCGCCCTGTCCCGAAATACTAAAGACAGCTTCTTTTATGCCTCCCTGACCGGAGTCGTTAACATCAATTAATTCCTGCTTCCAGCCTTTTATTTCAACATATCTCGAATACATTCTGAAAAGATCTCCCGCAAACAGTCCTGCCTCATCGCCCCCCGTGCCGGCTCTAATTTCCATAATAACATCTTTATCGTCATTCGGATCCTTTGGAATTAAAAGAACTTTAATTTTTTCTTCCAAATTTTCTTTTTTAGTTTCCAGTTCCTCCAGTTCCGCATTTGCCATTTCGATAAGTTCTTCATCATCGGACGAATTTACAATTTCCTCATTCTCACTGATGTTCTTAGTGACCGACATGTACGAATTGTAAGCTTCTACAATTTCTTCTAAACTGCTCCGTTCTTTACTAAGTTTAATGAGCTTCTCTTGATCCGACAAATTTTCCGGATCCGAAAGCTGCTCATTTATCTTGTCGAATTTAGTTTTTATCTCTTTTAATTTATGGATGAATTCCATTTAAACCTCAAAAATTTAAACCTTTAAAATACTAAAGTTCACTCTGAAAATCTAAGCTAAAATTTATCGGTAATTAGGCAATTTCTCTAAGTAAGTTCAAATATTCTTTTTGAATCTTAATAGGAGGTATTTTATCGGCAGCCCGGTTAATATTATTATTAAGACCAACTCTTTCGAACATCTTATCGAGCGCATCAAACATATTTACTGGCGGGAATGAATTGTCTCTCAAATAATGGATAAGTTTTAAGGTTTTAAATCCATCAAACCAAAATTTCTTTTGCTTTAATAGCTGATCTTTTGTTGATGTATGCCTAAGAATATTTTCCCAATGTTTTTCGAATGAATTATTAACTAAAAAAGTATTCAGAGCCGTGTGTATTTCTGAAGCTCCATTCAAAATCTCTAATGCAGCAGCAGTGTTTCCGTAATAAAATAATTGATGCCACTTTTTCAGAATATCAAATGATTGCGGAGAATATAAATTATATTCATTTTGAATTTTCTGAAGAAACCGGCTTACCCGCTGTCCCGTTCCGAATGGTACACGCCACGAGGGTCTGCCTGATGGAAAAATTTTAGTGCCTTCAATTTTCTTTACATTGGTCAACTTTCCAAGTTTTTCCATAAAATAAAAATCTTCCGCAGCTTTTCTTTTGTTCATACCTTGAACCCTTACATAGCTGTCGGAGCTGCATATCATTGTGGATCCGATAGTATGAAAAGCAAATGGAGAATTTGAATACATCAATCCGAGCAAGTAATAACGCAGAAAAATTTCGTAGCAGATTATTGCTCTTTGCTCTTCTTCATTCCCAATTAACGGATGTTCAAATTCAACATATCCGGCATTAAAATTCTCATGAACAGAACTTTCAAAAATCTTTGTGATATAATTTGTTTCAACTGTGCAGTCGGCATCGAGACAAGCAATAACATTCGAACCGGACTCTGAATATGAGAACAACTTCAATGATATATCCATTCCTATTTTACGGGCATAACCTACACCGCCCTCTTTAGCCGGCAATTCAAATCCGGGAGAAGATGCATCTACCAGTCCAATATTCAATGAGGGTGCAATTGTATTTTTTTCTGCATGAATTTCATTTTTTAGAAAATTAAGTGTGCTGAGATTTTCCGTCCGGATCTCAACTTCCGCATCAACCGTATTATTCACAACAAACATTACCAGCACATTGGCGTGATATTTCGAGTCGGTTTTCTCCAGTGAGTGAAGCAGTTTCTTTATGTTTTCAAATTCACAAAGTGCAGGAATCACAATTACTAATTTTGTCCCTTCAATAGGTTGCCACTCCAAAGTCCAATTATCCTCGGCAAATCGATTGAGATAGCCTGCAATATAATCCGGCAGTTTTTTTCGCATATTTACGGCTTAGTGAAATTTGAGGAGATTAGTTTTTGAGCAGCCTTCAAATTAGGACCATCGAGCCAATGAATATTAATTCCCTCCCGTTCCATTTTCCGAAACCACGTCATTTGTCTTTTGGCAAAACTATGAATAGTAGAATTTAATTTTTGATACATGTCATTGTAATTCAATTCCCCCTTTAGATGTTGACCAACATAACGATATTCCAATCCGAAGAAATTCAATTTATCGAAACTGATACCATCATCAATAAGCTTTTGAACCTCTTCGATCATACCGTTCTGCAATCTATATTTTAATCTTTGAGTAATGTTTTTCTTTATTTGTTCACGTTCCAATTTTACACCTATAATAAAAGCATGCACATTTGATTCTATTTTAAAGTTAACTTCGGCAGCTTCTGCTATTAATACAGCTTTTACAATTCTTTCTTTGTCTATAAGATCAGTAACATTATGAAGGTCGCTTTTTTTTGATGTCAAAATTTGCTTCAATTCATCAATACTTTTTTCCATCAATAAATTGTAGCGTTCGCCCTTCATTTCTACATCGGCAAGATTGTAATGCTTTAAAATTGAGTGGAGATAAAGCCCGGTACCCCCGCAAAGAATTGGTATGTTTTTTCTTTCCAATATTTCTGAAAAGTATTTACGAAAGTATTTCTGAAATAAAAAAAGATTAAATTCTTCTGATGGATCAATGATATCTATCAAGTGATACGGAGTCAATTTACCGTTTACAGTATAATCGGCAATATCCTTTCCGGTACCAATATCCATACCGCGATAAACCTGCCGGGAATCTGCAGAAATTATTTCACCATTAAAATCATCGGCAAGGAGTGCTGCAAGACGGGTTTTGCCTACTGCCGTTGGTCCAAGAATAACTAATAAGTTGTAGCTCATTTTAAAGTGTCATTCAATAAAGGCGTCTATTCTAACTATCACACAGGTACCTTCATTTACTTTACTTACAATTGTTAATTTCCCTGAGTATTTATTGATAATACCTAGAACCACTGTTAACGCAAGTCCGGGATGCTCAGGTTTTTTAGACGAGTAGAATGGTTAAAAAATTCTATTATGCAAAAGCACCGGAATTCCGCAGCCGGAGTCTTCTATAATGATTTAAGCAGTACCGTCTTTATTTTTCGAAGTGATTTTAATTGTACCGGAAAAGTCAAATGATTCGCAAGCATTTTTAAGTAATTCGATAAAGCAAATTTTCAAATCGGAAGGGAAGACTTTCACCATTAAACCTTTCTGCAGATCCATACTCAATTTAATATTCGAATCAATAAATAAAGATTCCAACTCATCGGCAGCATTTTTAATAAGTTGATTCAAATGAATTTTTACTAAATGTTTTTTACTCTTATCTGCACCGATTTCCTCATAATAAAGAAGTCTTTCCGTAGCAGCCGCTAAACTTTCCAGCATTAATTCTGCAGTAGCTTTAGCACTATCGTCCGCTTCTAATTTTGTGAGATATACAGCAAAACGCTCCGATAACAGAAGCGGCTGTTTCACATTTTCCGAGATTATTTTTTTGAATCCTTCAAACGCAGATTTTCTAATTTCGCTTTCATGCTCATACGTGCGAATAGAATTACTAATAGCTGTGCGGCAGAATCCGGCAATCAATTTTGCGTGATCAATATCTGCATTAGTAAACTCCCTACTTTCGCTTATTAAAATAAGTACACAAGTAAAACCCTTATCTTTGGAGTGAAGCGGAATGTAGAGTAGCCCCTCAATATTTTCCACATTGGTTCTAATTTCAGCAGGAATCAGTTCTTTGTTGAATTCATGGGATCGAAGTGCGATCGGTTCGCTGGAATCGATAAAATCCGGAATACCAGCAGATGCATCTTCGCTGTCTAATTCTTCAACTTCGCATTTCTCATTCATTATATATTTAAGCACCCCACCGGTAACTTCGGAATAAACCATTGCTGTATCATCCGGTTGAGTAAGCCCATTAAAAATTTCAAGTGAGTGCTTTAAAGTTTCGGTAAGTTCCGCATCGGCAAAAAGTCCGGGCAGTTCTTCTAATATGTCTTCATATTTTTTTAATGATCCGCCTTGCTGCTTAGTGGATTCTACGTATCCTCCGCTTGTAACCAGTTCCCTTTTTTCAAATTGGTCTGATTTATCACTGTCTTTATCAAATGGTTTGTCATCAAATTTAAAATCATTTTCACCGGAAGAAAACTCTAAAGAATCATCATCGGTATATTTATCAAATTCTTCGTCCATCGTATTCCAAATATCACTGCCATCACTCGGCTCAGAATTATTATTCACAGTTTCTTTATAAATCGGATCACTTTCTTTTTCAATTTCATCCTGGTAGCCCGACCAAACATCATCCGGCTCTTCAGTAATGGCACCATCCGGCTTTGCGGAACTTATTTCATCCTCACTTTCAATTCCGCTCAAAGAGAACATTACATCGTCGTCTGTAAGTGAGGGTTCACTTGTAGTTTCCGGATTTTCCTCCCGGCTGCCCTGTTTAAAAGGCGGTTCAAAAATTTCAGTTGCTGCATCGGATTCGGAAATTTCAAGCCAGCTTGATTCCTCTTCCTCGGTTTCCATAGTTTCACTAATTTCCTCGTTTAAAGTTTCTGAAAGATTCGAATCATCATCCCCTTCATCGTAGTGTTCAAAATCTTTAATCGAAGACATTCCATCGTCAAAATTTTCCGACTCTTCATTTGCATGTTCATTAAATTCTATGCTCTCAATTACTCCGGCATTAATCTTAATCTGGGAGCTGATATCGAGCAGGCGATTGAATTCATCAGAACCAAAGGAAATCAAATACGAATCAATTGATGCAATGGCAGAATCCTTCCGGTCGGTTTCATCTAAAATTTCTCGATGCCCGAAAAAATCGTCATTTTCAAGGGATACCATTTCAATGTGATCCGAGTTCTGAGGTATTAAATTAACTTTACCTTTAATTATTAAATAAATATTATCAGCTTCTTCCCCGTGTCTATAGATGATATCTCCCTCGCGTACGATTTTCAAAACACCGTTAAAGGGAGAAAAGTCAATATCATCGATATCCACATTTTTTAGTAACTTATTTGTCGAAATTGCTTTTAATGTTGTTGAGTTCATTTGCGAGGAATCATCCATGACTAATAAAATTGACGAAGGAATAAACCACTTAATAAAACATGACAAATTATTGCGAACAATAATAAAAAAGAATTCTAAATGCAATTTACAACCAAAAAGGAACTACTTCAATGCACTTGTTCGAAGTATTGTAGGTCAGCAACTTTCGGTTAAAGCCGCCGCATCAATTTACAAAAGAATGCTGAATTATTTTGAAAATAAACCAACTGCCGGCAGCATAGCAGAATTATCGGAAGAAACTTTGCGCTCTTTCGGATTGTCCCGTGCAAAATCACAATATATTAAGCTGCTTTCCGAGGATGTCGTATCCGGTAAAATTAAATTGGGTGGTTACGGCAAAATGTCCAACGATGAAGTGGCAGCTGAATTAACTGAGATCAAAGGGATAGGTTTATGGTCTGCGCATATGTTTTTAATGTTCACTTTAGGAAGATTGGATATTTTACCTATCGGCGATCTTGGCATTAGACGGGCTATTATGTTAAATTACAATCTTGAATTTTTACCTGATGGCGAGACGATCAAAAATATTGCAATTGCAAACAAGTGGAATCCTTACGAATCCATTGCATCATGGTATCTTTGGAAAACTTTAGAATAAATTTTTGAATCTTTTAGCATATGAATACATCCAATATTATGAACGAAGAAGAACTGATTAAATCGGCTCAAACCGGTGACCGTTCAGCGCTTGCTCAATTAGTGAAGACTTACGAACAGACTGTTTATAATTTTGCATTTAAGATCTGCCGGAACAAAGAGAGAGCCGAACATACAATGCAGGAAACTTTCCTCAGTATGGTTAAATCAATATCTCAGTTCAGCGGAAAATCGAAACTATCAACTTGGTTATATACCGTTGTTTCAAATCATTGTTTAATGCTTGCCCGTTCTTCGAAAAAACATATTGCCGCTTCATTGGATGACGAAGAAAATTATGTTAACGAATCCGATGTTGCCGAGTGGAAAATTACCCCGGACAAAGTAACGGAGAACAATGAATTAAAAAAACTGCTGGATGAGGCAATACAAAAACTTCCTGCCGATTATAGAATTGTTTTTCTGCTTCGTGATGTTGAAGGTTTATCAACGGAGGAAACAGGTAAAGTTATGGAATTGTCAGTTCCTGCTGTTAAATCTAGACTGCACAGAGCGAGAGCTTTTTTAAGAAATGAACTAAACGAGACATTTAAATATGAAAGAACATAAAGTTACATGTAAAAAAGTGATGCATCACATTTGTGATAATTTAGGCGAAGACCTGGATTCTCCCAAATGCATCGAAATAAAAGTGCATCTGGAATCCTGCGAAAACTGTAAAAACTATTTCGATTCCATTGATACTACAA
>JAENZU010000117.1 GCA_016841125.1 Melioribacter sp.
GGAAGAATATGCAATTAGCGGTACAGTTTCTGATTCATTTAATGCACCAATCGATGGGGCTTTTATTGCAGCCTTCGGTTTGAATAACGGTCAATTCGGATTTGGTCTCAGTGATTCAAATGGTGATTACTCCATAGGCAATTTACCCGAAGGTGTTTATTATGTTCTATTTTACGCAACGAGTTATGCACCGCAATTTTATGACGGAGCTTTAACTTGGGAAGAAGCTTCGCCGGTTGACTTGTTTAGTAACGTTGGCGGAATAAACGCAGTATTACCCAAAATGATTAACAGCACAAGTAATCCGGGCGTCATCTCCGGGAACATATTAAATGCGAATAGCGCCCCGTTATCCGGCGTGATGGTTTCGGTACTCAACTCTGATGGTGAAGTTGCAGCCTACAGCATGTCGAATGCACAAGGGAAGTATAATCTAAGCGGACTTTCAGAAGGAAGTTATACTGTGCTTGCAACAAAAGTTAAGTATAACAGCCTATCGCAAAATGTTTCTATGAGCAATGCTGCCGGAATGAACCAGAACTTGAATATACAGCTAAATAACAGCGTATTAAGTGCGGATGATGCTGATGATAATTTGCCGGATGGTTATAGTCTCGAAAACAATTATCCCAATCCGTTTAATCCGTCAACTACAATTGCATTCGGTTTACTGGAAGTTACTTATGTAAGCCTAAAGGTTTACAATGCGATAGGACAAGAAGTTGCTTTGCTGATCAATAGACAAATGGAAGCCGGTAAACATACTATAGATTTTAATGCAGATGAATTGAATTCAGGAATTTACTTTTACAAATTGGAAGCCGGCAGTTTTGTGCAGACAAGAAAAATGGTACTGCTGAAGTAATCTGCGGTTGGTTAATTAAACAAAAAAATAAAATTCTCTCTAACCTCTCTTAAATGTTATAGCCCCCATCCCGGGGGCTTTTTTTTGTTGGAAATTCAATCTTCGGAAGGCTGCGGAAGTGTGAAGAAAAAGGAACTGCCTTTACCAATTTCGCTTTCAACCCAAATAGTGCCTCTCTGTTTTTCCACTAATTCCTTACAGAGAAGTAATCCAAGTCCCGTTCCTATTTCCTGGTTAGTCCCTGTGGTTGTAAACTGGGAATCTATTTTAAAGAGTTTCTTCAAATCTTCATCGGAAATTCCAATTCCGCTATCTTTTACGGATATTATTACACTTCCATTAGTTTGCTCCCCTGACACACGGATTTGACCATGTGCACTAGTAAATTTAATAGCATTAGAAACCAAATTGCGTATGATGGTAGATACCATATTTCTATCGGCAAATACTTTAAGTTCTTTATCCAGGTTTATGTTCAGTTCAATATTTTTGGAAGAGGCATTTTGCGAAAATAAATCCATTATCGAATAAACTAACTCACTCACTAAAAAATATTCCGGTGAAAATACTATACGTTGTGTTTGGAGTCTTGACCACTCAAGTAGATTCGAAAGAAGGCTGAAGGTACTTTTGGCAACATTGTTCAGGTTAGTTGTAAACTCTTTCAATTCAATTCGTTCAAGTTCTTCTGCCTCATTCATTAATATTTCCGAATAACCGAGTATTGCGGTGAATGGACTTTTTAAGTCGTGAGCAATTATTGAAAAGAATTTATCTTTGCTCGCATTTATATTTTTCAGCTCTTCAGCTAATTCTTTAAGTTTTTGTTCGGCTAATATTCTTTCGGTTATATCTTCTATTGTCCCTTCGTAATAGAGCGGTTTACCATCTTGCTGCTTTACAATTCTCGCGCTTTCACGCAAATAAACAATTGATCCGTCAGACTTTTTCCAGGCGTTTTCAAATCCATAAATTTCTTCATTTTTTGCTAACAACTCTTTAAACCTTTTTCTGGCTAAAGGATCAGCGTATCCTTGAGTTGCAATATCAATAGACGATAATTCATCTATTGAGGAATATCCTAAAAACTTAAGGAGTGCCGGATTAGCCATTTGTACATTTCCTTTTGGGTCGGATTGGTAAATCCCAATCGTAGCATTTTCGTACAGCGTGCGGTATCTTGCTTCGCTATTCTTTAATGCGGCTCTAATTCTATTCTGTTCAGTTATATCTTCAAAACTTTCAATTCCGCCGATCACATTACCATCGGAATCAGTTATCTGATCAACGTTTTTTGAAATTTCGATTTTATCCCCTTTTTTGGTAATAATAATGCACTGCGCTCCAAGTATTGGCTTTTTAACATTTTCGTTATATAATCCGCATGAGTCATTACAAGGCTTCCCTGCAAAGAGTTTGCATTCTTTGCCTATTACTTCTTCTTTTGAATAGCCGGTAATCTCTTCTGCTCTCTTATTCCATGCGGTCACAACTTTATTCTCATCCACAATAAATACACCGCTTGGAACTAGATTGAATAACAGCTCAATTCTATTTTTTGCTTCTCTAATTTTTTCTTCTGATTCTTTAATTTGGGTAATATCACGTGTTATTCCGAATGTGCCCATCACGTTATTATTTTCATCATACAAAGGTAACTTGGTAGAAGAAACCCATGTTATTCTGCCGTCGGACCAGGTTTCCTTTTCTTCAATTCCTTCCAGAGCTTCTTCTGATGTAATGATGTTTTTTTCATCTTCAAAAGCCTTTCTGGCATGTTCATCGGTAAATATATCAAAGTCTGATTTACCAACAACTTCAGATTCTTCTTTAAAACCTAATTTCTCTATAGTAGACTTATTTATTTTAATAAACCGGCTTTCTTTATCTTTAAAATAAATTGAATCTGTTGTGTATTCCATCAGCACTTTAAATAAGTGCTGGTCACGTTTCAATTTTCGATTGCGCAAGAAAAGTAAAATCACGACAATTGAAAGAAGAAAAATTAGTAAAACGCCCACTATTAATAATAATTCTCCAACTACCACACTTGACATTAAAATAGTGCTTTGCGCACAACTATTTATCAAGTGAGTCATTGATTATAATTCCTAAATTGAAAATAATTTAAAGTAAAAATTTCCGTAAGTATCATACCAGTATGTGAATGAAATGATGCAGGGTAAGATTTATTTAGAAGAACGTTTGTTAGACACGATAAAATTAATAAAAAATACATATAAAAGGAATAATAATTCTGATACAAATACCAGACTAAAATTATCGTATAACTTTTGGAGCATCTCAACACTAACCGCAGATTGCTTGAGTTTATAGATCAGTGTAAACTTTAACCGCCCGGATTTCCAAACACATCTTTTAATAGATCTGTAATACGCGCAGCCGGGTCTTTGCGAATCTTCATTTCCTCTTGTGCCAGCGTATAGAAAAGTCCGTCCAGAGTTTTATTGGTGACATATTGGTCAAGGTCAGTAGGCTGAACTTTTAGAAAGGGAACGCTTTTTAATTGTGATGTGATATTCTTATAAGTGTTGGTAACGCCAACTTTAATCATGGCCTCATTAACTTTAGGTTTGAAAAGTTCGGTTAGTCTTTGAGAGGTTTTTTCGCGGAAATAAATAGTAGCCTCATCATCTCTGCCGCTTAATATTTTACGGGCGTCTTCAAAAGTCATTTGTTTGATGGCATCCCAAAAAATAGGCAATGCTTCTTTGGATGCAGATTCTGCCGCACGATTCATGCTCAATACGAAATCATCAAACTGTGATCCGAGTCCAAAGTTGCGTGCGGTTTTTTCTACAGTACGGAGTTCTTCGGGCAGAGGAATAATAATTAAAGGATTTTTATAGAACCCGTCAACCTTTGAGACAATATCAACTGCATTTGAGGAGCCGATGGACAAAGCTTCTTTAAGCCCGTCAACAATTTTCTCTTCCGAAAGTGAGTTATTGCCCTGCGTTAATCCTTTTGCGGTTTTCTTCAGCCAGTCTTCAAGTTGAGCATTAACTGAGGCAGACATTAAAACTAAAAATATAAAAATAAGAAATGTTTTCGTTTTCATTGGATTCTCCGTAATCAAAAAAGAATCTAAAATCTTCACCCCGAAAAATCAAATCAATTTTACAAGCTTCTTTCTTAATTTTAAATGAGGCTGTCTCAAGAGGCTTCTTTAGTATTAACCCACATTTTCAAATGTGGGAATAAAGCGAAAAAAAACTAACAATAATCGTTTTAACGGTTTATTGAACATTTAAGACTGCTTGTAAATCTGTGAGGTATTATCTAAATATCATCGGAAGGATCAAGAGGATTGGTGCCCCTCTGAACTTCAACATTGTCTGGAACGGTTCCGCCGTCTGTGTCGATTTTAAGCGGATTAGTTTTGAATTTTTTTACTTCATCAAAATCACTCAACCCGTCTTTGTCCGTATCGGCTGAAAGAGGATCCGTTCCGAACTCAAAGATTTCATCTCTATCTAAAAGTCCGTCTCCATCTGTATCATTTTTTCTGGGATCGGTAAAATACTTATTCAACTCATCGTAATCGTTAAGTCCGTCAGAATCTGTATCATATTTTAATGGATTAGTTTTAAGTTCATTAACCTCAATTCCGTCGTAAATCCCGTCACCGTCTGTATCAAAATTTTCGGGGTCAGTACCAATGCTTTCTTCAAAATCATTTTGTAACCCGTCATTGTCTCTATCCGGATTTATCCCGACGAGTTTGAAGTTTAGTCCCATACCCACATTAAAGAAACCATCGTTCGCCCCGCCATTATCAATAAAATTAAGGTTATCGGAGGAAGTGTGATTGTAGCCCAATTCGAAATCGAATGAAACATTTTGACTTAGCGCAAATTCAGCAGTGATACCCGCGGGTAAATGGAGATCCCAGCCGCTCACAGGATTGTTAGTCTGTTCTGCATTGTGTGTTGGTTTATCTTTAATATTAAAGTGGATAGTTCCGATGCCCGCATAAATTCCAATATTGATCGAATGAGTAGCGACAGGGTTATATCTCAATTTAATATCAATAGGAATAAACTGGGTGGAGTAATAATTTTCAACATCATCCAATCCGGCAAGTTTTCCGTATCCGCTTTCCAATTCGATGGCTAGTTCATCAATTAGTTTGGCTCTCAAATATCCGCCCGCCAAAAATGAGAATTTCTGACCGATAGTAAACTTATATTCATTTACCGGCATTAAATAATTCATCTTCAGTCCGCCTTTTAAATAATAATCGTTTACTTGCGGATACATGTTCGTGATGCTGAAAATTATAGCGATTATTATTAAGGATGGGTTAGAAAATTTTAAAAATCTAAACAATTAATCGTCCTCTTTTTAAACTATTAATATACTATTTATTTGATTGACAAAATTGAACATTTTTGAATTTATTTAATATGTGCTATGTTAAATAGTAAATTTGAATGTTCAAATATTAATTAAGTAATCATTCTTACAAGCAATTGGATAATATTGATCCTAAAAATATTAAAATATAAAATGCTGAATTGTAAAAATTCTTTTGGGAATAGTTAACCGTTTGATGCGAAGAAAATCTAAAATATTTTTTTTGATTCTTATTCTCATATTAACTGATGTTTATTCCCAGGAAAATTACATAGTTAGAAGCATATCTTTTGAAGGTAATAATACTTTATCGGCAGACATACTATTGGAGCAAATGGAGCATTACGGCACAAGCTGGTTCTCCGATGTTTTACTTTTTCAAGATCCATATTTATTCAGCAGAGAACTGTTTAATTCAGATAAGAAGCGGATAATCCAGCATTATCAAAGAGAGGGATTTATTGATGCTGAAATAAACAGTGTGGTGTTCAATAGAGATGATGAAAGTAAAACAGTTGATATCATTATAAAAATTATTGAGGGCAAACCAATTGTAATTAATCAAATAAGTATAAGTGTTGACAGCTCGGATTCTATTCCGAATACTTCAAAGATAAAAGAGAGGCTGGCTTTAAAAGAAGGCAGGCGATTCAGGGATATTCTAATATCAAATGATAAAAATGAGATCATTAATACTTTTTTTAATAGTGGATTTCCTTACGTTAAAGCATCTTACTCACTTGAGTTAGATACAACAAATAATTTAGTAAGTATAAGTTGGGAAGTTGTACCTGGCCAATTATCCAAATTCGGAAGCGTGAAAATTGAAGGGAACGAAAGGACAGAGAGTGAACTGATAAAGGAAAAGATTACATTTGAACCGGGGCAAATTTATGACGGTGCTGAATTGAATAGATCACAAAAAATGATTTACAATTTAGGGCTATTCCATATTGTGTCTGTAAACGCTATGTTCAATGAAAGCGAATCGGCTGATATACCTATAAACATTAAGCTAGAAGAGGCTCCACAGTTCAGCACAAAATTTGGAATTGGTTATGGGCGCGATGAAAAATTCAGGGTATCACTCAGTCAAGGGTGGCTTGGATTTCTGGGCGGCGCAAGACAACTCAGGTTTGATGCAAAACATTCCGCATTGGAACCTTATAATTTTAGAATTAATTTTTTGCAGCCCGATTTCATTTGGGAATTTACAAACCTTTCCTTTGGTCCTTATATTTATAGACAGACCGAGCCTGGCTTTACTCTTAACAGATTGGGGGGAAACATTAGTCTGCAGAGACCTTTAGTTTGGGATATTTTCGGTTCCGTTAAATATACTTTCGAAAGAAGTGATCTCGATACCAACAGTATTTCACCTGAGGAGCTGCTTAAATTTAACATCAGCCAGATTTATAACAAATCAAGTATTGAACTCGGTTTTGAAAGGGTCACTTCCGAGCCTACATTCTCCCCAATTTCTGGCTCTTTTGCTTCCATTGCTTTCCACTATTCAGGATTAGGACTAAACAGCAAGTATCATTTTTTCCGCCCCTCATTTGATTTTAGAAAATATAATGCCTTGTTCGACTGGCTGACAGTAGCGTTAAGAATAAAAGCCGGTTCAATATTTTCAAATGACGATGATGGTTTTGTCCCGTACGAGGAAAGATTTTATTCCGGCGGCAGTTCATCCAATAGAGGCTGGGGCAGGGCAGAGTTGGGTCCGAAAGACGATGAAGGTCAGCCACTCGGCGGCAAAAGTGTTTTAGAGAATAATATCGAATTCCGCTATCCCATCTATTCAATTGTTTCGGGTGTCGCGTTTTTAGATTTCGGAAATGTCTGGCAATCTGAATTTACTTATAAGTTAGATGACTTAAGATACGCCTCGGGACTCGGGATAAGAGTTGATACCCCAATAGGTCCGGTAAGACTAGATGTTGCTACACCAATTTACGAAGGTGCAGCAAAGGTGCAGTATTTCATTAGTGTTGGACACGCTTTTTAATAAATGAAGAAAATTTTAAAAATATCGGGATACTTTTTTGCTGCAGTTTTTGCAATTGCAATTTTACTGGTCTTATTCACACAGACAGGCTGGTTTAAGGATATTGTTAAAGACCAAGTAGAATCTATTGCCAACGAAAATTTAAACGGTACTTTGAGCATCGGTGAAATTGAAGGCAGCATTTTCGGTGATCTTCAAATTTACGATATTAGAATTATTCAAAATGATTCAACATTCCTTTACTGCAGGGGATTAGGACTAGACTATAGTTTAGCCGGCATTCTGTCAAACAACATTAAAATTAATTTTATAATTGTTGATTCGCTATACCTTAATCTAAAGCAAATTGACGATTCAACTTGGAATGCAATGCGACTAGTTAAACCCTCTGATAAAGCTGAGCCGGATACATCAGCGAGCGATTTTGATTGGTCAATATTTTTAAATCTATTTGAAATCAGAAAATCCAAAATAAATATTGATGCATTGGATACTGCCTCTGTGATACCCGAAGAAATCCGAGATATTAATCTAAAAGCTTCAGCTTCAATTACACCCGAAACAAAACAATTGAAAATCGGTCACTTCAGTTTGAATACAAGTTCTCCCTATATGACCCTCCGAGATTTACTGCTTGATGTAAAAATGAAAGGAGAGAAAGTAGAACTTCAAAATTTGAGCATCGAAACATCAGCCAATAAAATCAATATGTCTGGCGAGTATTTTGTCGACAACTCGGGTATATCAAACTTAAGCTTTATAACTTCACCCATTAATTTTAATGAATTTAAAAGTTTTCTGCCGGGTATAAATATTAATGGTAGTCCAATAATCACGATGAGCGGAAAATATCAAAATAGTGATGCAGAATTTAAAGTTAACATCAGCGAAAATTTACAGATGGCTGAGATCACGGCAAATATAAATGATTTGAATTCCAAACCTTCGTATCAAATTCAATCAACGATTAGCAATATAAATGCCGGATACTGGCTCAATGATTCTTCAATGACGACAGACATTAATGCTTTTCTAAAAATCGTGGGAAGTGGAACTTCATTGGAAGATATTAACCTCAATGCCGATATGAATATTTATGATTCAAAATTAATTAATAGAACTTTAAACACGCTTTCGCTTAATGCTAAACTTGACAGGAATAATGTTGAGACGAATATCAAATTAATATCGGATTTCGGTTCACTCGATGGGTTG
>JAENZU010000118.1 GCA_016841125.1 Melioribacter sp.
CGTCCTACGCAAACAATTTTGCTTATGGAAATTTCTTCATCACTATTTTGGAATTTAATCTTTTTCATAAAATTTTAGATTCAATTTTTGTTGGACGGTTTCAATTTATTTTAAGTTTTCTGCTTTTTCTTTTTGGCTGCAGGGATAAGATTATTATTTAAAATTAAACGGTATTCGGGAGATTTTTTGTAAAGACTTAAATCGGTTGGAGGATCACCAACGGCATGCCGGTAATCTTCGGGATCGTGACCGCCGTAAAAGGTGAACGTCCCGCGTCCGAAATTACCGTGAATATATCGCACTTGGTCCGTTCCTGCTCTTTGCCCCATAATAATAACGGAATTTTTAATTAGGCTTTTTCTAAACATAGTGGTTTGCCCCATAAAACCTTTAATCACATTTACATGATCTTGCGTAAGCATTGTCGGCACCGGGTCGTACTTTGCCGAAAATTCAAATAGTGTGAAGTAATCGTTATTTTCATTCCCTATTTCTAAGGGCTGAATATCAATATCGCTGTATTCATAAACATAGGGATTCATTTCAAGTTTGAAATTTTCAAATGCCAGTGTATTATTGAAATTAATTTTTTCTTGTGCATTCGGGTCGGGGGCGTCGCCGTCGAACATCCGGTCAACTATATCAACATTCATCGCAGACAAAGCTATATCGTAAGAATCTGTTGCCGAGCACATTGCAAAAAGAAAGCCGCCTTGGGAAACGTAATTCTTAATTGTGAGGGCAACAGCTTTTTCCAATTCGGAAACCTTTGTAAATCCCAAATGTTTTGCTTCGTTTTCAAAAAGGATTTGCTGCTCAATATACCATTGCGCATTTCTAAAACTTGCATAAAATTTGCCGTACTGCCCTGTAAAATCTTC
The DNA here is from genome assembly GCA_016841125.1 of Melioribacter sp. Lineage (GTDB taxonomy): Bacteria > Bacteroidota > Ignavibacteria > Ignavibacteriales > Melioribacteraceae > JAENZU01. The sequence continues at coordinate 882 of JAENZU010000118.1, forward strand.
GTGATGAAGATGAAGCCAGTCGTATTTTTCGAGATCACCGCGGAGAATTTCTTCAATCCAAATTTTCTCGTAAGGAACTTCTGCATATTCCATTACCATCGTTACAGCATCATCCCACGGCTGAAAACCGGGCGGAACATAAACTGCAATTTTAGGAGCTTTCTCTAACCGGACTACCTCCATATTCTGATCTTCACTTTGAACAAAAGAGTAAATACTTACAACCTGCCCTGCTGAAACAGTTTCGAAGGATACACCCTTCAGCCTGCACTGAAGCGCAAGTTGATCAGAGTAATCAAGCATAAATGATCCGCCCCTGTAATTCAGCAGCCAATCAGCCAGCGTTCCTTTTTCCAAAGCATTAAATGTAACTCCGTATGCCTTTAAGTGATCGGTCTGTTTCAAGTCCATCGGAATAAGAATTTTCGATTGAGCGGGGATAAGAACTGCAAACAATAAAAAAAATAAAATGTGTTTTATCATTTTAAGGGATTTTTTTGGAAAGAAAAATAAGGCTTAGCAAATCAAGTTCAAGTCAATTTGCTAAGCCAAAAAAATTATGCGGACTTCCGGTCAGATTCGATGAATACCGGTTTTGAACCTTTTATAACGGTATCTTTTGTAATCAAACATTTATCGACATTATCAAGTGTCGGAAGCTCATACATTATTTCCAGCAGAATATTTTCCACAATTGATCTCAGAGCACGCGCGCCGGTTTTCCTTTTCATTGCATCTTCAACAATTGCATCGAGCGCTTTTTTATCAAATTCCAGCTCAACACCTTCCATCATGAAAAGCTTCTTGAATTGTTTAATAATTGCGTTTTTCGGTTCAGTTAAAATTTTCTTGAGAGCATGTGCATTCAGATCGTGAAGAGGAGCAACAATTGGAAGTCTTCCAACAAGTTCAGGTATTAGTCCGTATTTAACAAGATCTTCCGGCTGAACTTTAAGCAGCAGATCGTCATCGGCAGTATTTTTTACACTTTCAACGTCGGCATCAAAGCCCATTGGATTTTTATTTATTCTTGACGCAATAATTGGTTTTAATCCGTCGAAGGCGCCGCCGCAGACAAATAAAATATTTTTCGTATTAATATTTATCAAGCTTTGCTCGGGGTGCTTTCTTCCGCCTTTTGGCGGAACACCGGCAACTGTACCTTCCAATATTTTGAGGAGCGCCTGCTGAACTCCTTCGCCGGAGACGTCACGCGTGATTGAAACACTTTCGCTTTTACGCGCAATCTTATCGAGTTCATCAATGTAAACAATTCCTCTCTGGGCTTTTTCAAGATTATAATCTGCAGCCTGAAGAAGACGCACTAATACGGTTTCAACGTCATCACCAACATAGCCTGCTTCCGTTAACGTAGTAGCGTCGGCAATTGCAAAAGGCACATCCAAAATACGCGCAAGTGTTTGAGCAATTAATGTTTTGCCCACACCGGTCGAACCGAGTAAAAGAATATTGCTCTTTTCAATTTCTACATCCTCAAGTTCGAAAAAGGAAGAATTAGAGCTAATTCTTTTGTAATGATTATAGACTGCAACAGCCAAAGTTTTTTTTGCTTTATCTTGATCGATAACATGTTCGTCGAGACTGGATTTAATTACCTGGGGAGTTAAGTTTGTCTTCTTACTTGACCGGGTATTATATGCAGCAAGATTGTTTTTTAAAATATCAACACTGGTTTTGATACAGATATCACAAATATATACATCCGGACCTGAAACCATGCTTGCAACTTCGTTTCCGTTTTTTCCGCAAAATGAACACTGTACGGATTTGTCGCTCGTTTTACTACTCATCTACTTTTCTCTTTATTTCGGATAACATTTAAAATTTGACGCGTCGTATCAAAATATAACGAGTTGGGGAATTTTTCAAGTAATTTTTTATAACTATCTTCCGCTTTTGTGATGTTGCTCACTCCAAATTGATAAACATTTCCCAGTAAAAACAGCGCTTTGTCGGAATATGCCGTAATAAGCTCATTTTCCTGAATTCCCTCAAGTATTTCAATTGCAGGATTAAATTCATTTTGCGCCACTTTTATTTGAGCCAATTTGAAAACGGCAAGATCGTTCAAAAGAAATAGTTTATCGTTTGATGCCAGCACTTTTAAAATCGATTCGGCAGCAGAAAATTGCTTGCGAAATATAAGCAGATCGGCGTTCGCATATTCAGCCAAATTTAAAGAATCGTTTCTAAATAAATTTATTATCGAGATCAACTCTAGAGCATCGTTTGCGTTATCATCCGAAAGATCGTTTGTGATTACATCCAATTCGGAAAGCGCTTCATCAAAATTATTTTGCCAGAATTTTATGCGGGCTTTCATATATAAAGAATAATTCTTCTGATCTTTATTTGACCTTACTTTTATTGCCTGATCAAAATATTTTTCTGCTTCAAGAATATTGCCGTCAATTATTTCCAACTCTCCCATTAGTATTCTTGCGTTAACGGCACCATTTGAAAGCGGATAGCTGGAAATTACAACGTTGAGCAATTTTTTTGCGTCGGGCAGATTATTATACTTGTCGGCTAATATTTTTGCTTTCCCGTAAGTAGCGGCTGAAATTACATCCGGATTATTGTAGTAAGCTATTAGATCGTCATAAGCCGAGAGAACGGGTTCGAACCGGTATGCCCCAAGTGTATCAACAGCTTTTATCGGCATCCATGCTGTCTCGTCATTCATTGCATCCAAGCTTACTTTTTCGCTTAAGGATTGGACATAGCTAAGTTTTGCAGTGGGCAATAATGGTGAATCGGGATAACGTTCAAAAAATAATTCAAAAGCCTTCGAACAGATTTCATACTTTTTTTCACGGAAAGCCCCTTGAGCAAAATTATATAAAACCGATCCCCCGGAGCTATTAGTTTCATCGATTTTTTTTATTACCTTAAAAGCTTCATCATAATTGTCGTTCTGCATGTAAACAAAACCGAGTAAATCGAGAGCCGAAGGATCAGCTTCTGCTTCCTTCCGAATTAAATTTATCGACTCGTCAAAAGCACCGTGATTATTGATGTAAATGGATATCCGGTTTTTAACCACCGGAAGCTGATCGGGCTGATTTTTTATGATTTCGAGATATTCAGAAGTGGCATCGGAATATTTCATTGTTAACGAATATAGATTTGCCAGCTCATAAGTGAATACTGTTGGATTATTAGTGGCAGATTTTCCGGTTTCCAGAATTTCGATCGCTTTATCGAATGCCCTATTTTCCAAAGCGTAATTTGCCATAACCCGGTAAGAAGCTGCATTTCCGGGATTTATCATTAAAGCATTATCCCAAACTTCAAATGCTTTTCCCGATTTTCCCATTGTGTAATAAGTAGTGCCGAGCATTCCGTAAAAGGTAATATCGTTAGGGTTGAGCTTGATCCTGTTATCAAGCAAATTAATAGAAGAATCGTATTCTTTAAGCTGCAGGTAAGTTTTATTTAATTCCTGCAGAAATTGATTATTCCACGGCTGTTTTTGAACAAGTTCAAGGTAGATTGTTTTTGCTTTTTCATAATCACCCGTCATCGCATAATTTTGCGCAAGCATAAATTTGTTGTTCAAATTTTCCTGCGCAGAGAGGAGTGATAAAAACAAAACTATTAATAATATTAATTTATATTTCATCAAATATGCCGTTAACTATTTAAGATATTCCGGATCGAATAAATTACCGATCCCCAATATACGATTCGGATCAAGCTGCTTTTTGAGTTCCGCCATTTGCTTAATTGCAGATTCACCGTACATCATTAATAAATATTCCCGCTTCAACTTGCCTATACCATGCTCGGCAGAAATTGTTCCGCCTAATTTGACTGCTTTTTCACAAATCTTAAAATAAATTTCCTTTGCCAGCTTATGTTCATTCTCATTTTCCGGCAGCATATTTAAGTGCAAATGCGAATTGCCGAAATGACCGTAGGTTAAAAAATTTAATCCCAAGCCGCTTACAAGTGACTTTACATCAAAATAAAATTCTATAAACTCATCATCGGGCACTGCTACGTCTGTCCCTACTTTAGTTAAATTTTTACTTGCGATAAACTCATTTACTTTCCAGGAAACGGCATGTCTAAATTCATGAAAATTTTTCCGGTCGTTTTCATTTTGGGCGATCCACGAATTCTCTAAATCACCGCTAAAATTATTTATCAAATCGATCCAATTTTGAACCAATTCCGATTCTGATTCCGTTGAAATTTCCTGCTCAAACCAAACAGCACAGTCAGCATCAGCCGGTATATTAGGATAGTCTGATGTTAGAAACGATAATGAATGAAAGTCGAAAAACTCCAAACCCAAAGCAACTATGCCTGAATCGGTAAAATTCCGTGAAAGATCTCTAGCTTCCGAAATAAATTGTAAACCTTTTTTCTCCTCATCAAAAAAAATAACTCCGGAAAGAACGCTCTTAGGTTTTGAAAGCAGTTTGATCTTAATTTCATAGATGATGCCGAGAGTCCCTTCCGACCCGATAAACAAGTCAATCGCATCCATATCAGGCATGCAGAAATATCCTGCGGCATTTTTCACCGCCGGCATTTTATAATCCGGTAAGGAAAGTAGTAATTTCTTTCCGTTGTCGGTCTCAAGTTCCAAATAATTTTTTACTGCTTTTAATTTACCTCTTTTAATAGATAATGATTCTCCATCGGGTAAAACTATTTTCAATTCTTGAATAAAATTCCGGGTTGGACCATATTTGAAAGTTTTTGCTCCCGATGCATTAGTCGCAACTGTTCCGCCGATATAACAATCCTGTTCTGTGGGATCCGGAGGATAATAAAGATTATGATTTTCCAGTTCCACTTGTAAATCTCTGAGCAGTACTCCCGGCTGAACGATCGCAAATTTATCGCTTTTATTTATTTCGATAATTTTATTCAGTTGATCTGTAGCCAAGACATTACCCTCAAGCGGCACCCGTCCTCCGGCAAGGCCTGTTCCATTGCCGGAAACAGTAATAGGAATTTTATCCCGGTTCGCTTTAACAACAATTTCAATTATATCTGACTTTGATTGAGGGAAGTAAACCGCTTCACAATTTCCTTTAAAATTAGAGGAATCGGCTAGATAATTTTGAATTTCGTCTTTTACTTTTTTAATAATCATTTAAATATTTACTGCCTCTAATCCCTGCCGTATTTATTCATTATCTGCTGCCACTCTTCCAAATCAAGCTGTTCCGATTCCTCTATCAGCATTATCGGAATATCATCTTCAATTCTGTATCTGCGTCTTGTATTTTTATCTGTTGAAACTAGAAAGCTTCCATCCAGAATTAAATCAGCTTTAGATTCCGGACAGCATAAAATATCCAATAATTCTTTGCTAATCATTTTATTACCTCAGTAAAATCATTTTGTTAGTCTTTATTCTATTGCCGGAAGTCAAAGTGTAAAAATAGATTCCGCTCGATAATCCTTCACCCTGGAAAAAATACTCGTAATTTCCGGCGGAAAGTTCGCGGTTAACTATTGTTTTTACAATTGCTCCCAGCGCATCATAAACTACCAGTTTTGTGAATGCCTGCTGCGTCAGTTCAAAACTGATTCTAGTTTCAGGATTGAACGGATTCGGGTAGTTTTGATTAAGTGTAAAGTTAAGCGGAGTTTCGTTTGCTTCCGCCACACTTGTCGGAACAGCCGGAAAGAAATATTCTAGAATATTATCGGTATTTGCACGCCATAATCCCCAGCTATGCCCTTCGGGAAATTCTGCCCACTCAAAATCGTACCCTTTGGATATCATAATATCCCTAAAATTTCTCATGTTATTAAATAGACCTTCGTAAGTACCCCACACCGAGAAATAACTAATATCTTTTTGTGCGCCGTTGATAATCAAATCATAAACTTCGTAGTTGTTCGGCCAGAAAGCTGCAGAGTGCAGCCCGCAATTAGCAAAGACTTCCGGAAAGTTGTAGCTGATGAGTGCGCTGATATTTCCGCCGAAAGAATCTCCGATAATCATTCTGCGCTGCGGCTGAGCATCTGTTTTATATTTTGTATCGATAAAAGGTACCAGGCTGTTCGCAAAAAATTCAGCATAGTTATTTCTGTTATTGAATGCATATTCGTCATTTCTATCTGTAGGTTTCACAAAAACGGCAATGAGAGGCTCAATTTTATTGCTGTCAATTAAATTATCTAAAATTGTTTGAGACGAACCGTAACTTATGTAATCGGTGCCGTCCTGAAAATAAACAGCAGGGTAACGTCTTGCGGCAAGTGAGTCATAGCCGGGCGGCAGATAAACTCTAGTTTGGTAAGTCCTATTTAAAAGGGAGCTTACAACCGAGAGAATTTCCACCGAACCGTGCTGAACGGCTGACTGGTATTGTATTTCCCAAGGCTGAACATAACCGGGCATCGCAAGTTCCGAATTTGACCCGAATCCGCCGGGTGCGGTATGCGGATTTAAAGGATCTAAAATCCAGTTACTCCCATTCAGAATATATTTGTAATCTAATCTGGCATTGTTTTCAAATATCTGCGACAAGTAAAAGAAATTAGTGCCGGCAAGTTTATTCATCTGATCTGAATTGCCGTTCCAACCGTTTAAATCTCCTGCAACATGCACGGTGGATGCACCGCCTCTATAAATAAAATGAGCGCTGCTCTCTTCTATAAATGGAAATCCGGTTTGTGCGGCGACATTCATAAAACTATCAACCGCCGCCATTTTTTCGCTGTTACTGCTTAATGAAGATACGTGATTAATGAACTGCTGAAATTGTGATTGCGACAATATTTGTGTTGAAGTAACTACAAAAAACATCAGTAAAGAAATTAATCTTAGCATATAATTCCAAATTTATTTCTAATACAGCAAATTTAACTAAAATTTAACCTTCAATATAGTTATAAATTCTTCGCCGCTCATGACGGTTTTTGAATATTTGCTTATTTTTGTAAAAGTGAATCTTATAGCTAATTACGACATCATATCTAACAAATGTTTAACAAAAAAGGTGAAGTAAAAATGGAAAACGAAGTTAGAACAGGCATTCCTCTTTTAGGCGAAAAATTTCCTGAATTGGAAGTTCAAACTACACAAGGAATTCTAAATCTGCCTAAGGACTACAAAGGCAAGTGGATAGTGTTATTTAGTCACCCGGCAGATTTTACTCCGGTCTGCACTACAGAGTTTGTAGCATTCGCAAAAAGAAATGATGAATTTGAGAAGTTAAATGCAAAATTGGTCGGTTTATCTATTGATCAAGTATTCTCTCACATTAAGTGGGTAGAGTGGATCAAAGAAAATCTCGGAGTTGAAATTCCATTTCCGGTTATCGCCGACGACATGGGCAAAGTTGCCGCAAAATTGGGTATGGTACACCCGGGCAAGGGCACTAACACTGTGCGCGCGGTATTTATATTTGACCCTGAAGGATTAATCAGATTGATGATTTATTATCCCCAGGAAATAGGCCGCCAGATTGATGAAGTATTAAGAGCTCTTAAAGCGCTTCAGATTGCAGACGCGAATAAGGTTGCAATGCCCGAAAACTGGCCGAACAATGAATTGATCGGCGATAAAGTGATCAAT
>JAENZU010000119.1 GCA_016841125.1 Melioribacter sp.
CGTTTTTTCATCACCGGTTCCACTGTAAGGAGTTCTGTGATTACCCTTACCCCCTTTTCGCAATTTACTGAATATTTCCTCTAGAGATTTTCTCCGAATAGATTGTTCAGATTTGGCAGTCATTGTAAATCCGCCAATCTGATTTTCATCATCTTTGATGTAACCTTCCCGCTTAAGATCTTCAATAAAATCTCCCATCACGTATTCTTCACCGGTCAGTCCATACTTTCGGTCAAGTTCATTCATTATATTCAATGTTTCCGAAACGTCCCCGGCTGTAATATTCAGTAGCTCAAAAAACATTTTGAGAAGCTGTTCGAATTGTAAATTTCCGGGGTCATCCGGAATATATTGACTAAATCTATATCCGGGCATAATTTTTCACCATAAGAATTAAACGAAAATTTGAGGTTAAAAGTTCTCTAAAATAACACTTAATATCCTCTAAAATAGCAAGTATCTTTTTAAAAGAAAGTCAAAAGATTGAATAAAAGAAAGAGAGCTGACTTAGCTACAGAGGGGAATAAAAATTTTCAGAAAATCTTAACGGGAAACTTTCAGAATACGTATTTCAATTGAAAGCATGTGAAAATTATTTGTAACCGTGGGGGTCAACCGGACTTTTCATATTTTGCAGACCTACCCGCTCAACAATATCTTTATAAGTAAGCATCTTGATATTATTTTTCTTGATGCCTTCTTTAAATACCGGTGAAAGTAGTCCATTCAATTCAGCCTGCCTATGTTTGCTCATCTCAGCAGGACCAAAAGGGTTTAAGTCAATCATTGCCTGCATTTCCGGATTGTCAACCGTAATGTGCGCAACAAATAAATTGAGGGTGTCCGACTTTAGGTGTGTGAGGTATTTTTCTAAGCTATCGGTCTTACTTTCTATTGGGTCATCATACATCATTTCGGAATCTACTTCTTCAAAGTATCTCGATATACCAAGTTTATATTCTTCGGCAAGTTTTTCCACAATTGCGCGGTACTCGGGCTTGTCAACAGCCGTACCCATGTGATAATCCAGGTAGGTGATCTCGAGTCCGGAGTTTAGAGCTCTTTCAATTTGAGCACGAAGCTCTTTAGCAACTTCTTCAACTTTGGGATCATTTTCATAAAGTTTCGAGCGTGAGGGGAAGAAGAATCCGTTTTCATCAACTAAACTGGGAACAGCTTCTTTACCCAATACGGGTCCCCACCTGTAGTTTTTCCACTCGGCATTTAGTGTAAGGTGAATTCCAACTGCAACGTGATGAGCATTTTTAAGCATATCGACTGCTTCCTGGTACCAGGGACATGTGAACATGACTGATGCAGAAAATGGAATGTTAGTTTCAATTAGTTTTGCGGCTGCCATATTTACGGAATGACTCATTCCGATATCATCACAACGGAGCAGCATCTCTTTGGGTTGATCATTTTCCTGTGAAATGATTAGAACTGAAAACAATAAAACAAAAAGAAATGATCCTAATTTCATATTCATTTTCTCACCAATTTATTTTTTATCGCCTGATTTTTTTTCGATAACCTTTTGAGAATGCTAATGCAAGTGCAACTCCAACACCAATGCCTATAGCCAAATTTTTGAGTGAAATCCCAATCGCAACACCAATTGCAATTCCAAGAATGAAACCGGGATTCCACAAATTATTAAATGAATTTTTATTCATGATCAAATTTATCCATTTATCTGCAGACTTTAAATTAAAATAAAAAAGCCGGCGGGACCGGCTCTTATAAAATTTTACTGATATAATTTATCGACAAGAATTTTAGTAATTCGCTCAGCGGCTTTGCCATCCCAAAGTTCCGGCTTGCTTCCGCTTTTTTTCTTACCGTTTAGAATTTCGAGAGAAACTGATTCCGCTCTGCTGAAATCTTCTCCAATTAAATAATTTGTACCGACATCCACAGTTACCGGGCGTTCTGTTGAAGTTCGAAGAGTTAGACACTGCACCCCGAGATAAGTACTTTCTTCTTGAATACCGCCGGAATCAGTTAGAATTAATTCTGCATTTTTGACTAAAGCTTGAAAATCAATATAACCAACAGGATCAGTCAAAATAACATTTTCACTTAGTGTTTCCATTAAACTAAAATTATCCAAGCTTTTTCTGGTTCGCGGATGAATCGGGAATACAACTTTTCGCTTTGAGGCAACCGAGTTTAGCAAACTCACCAATGATTCAAGCTGCTCTTTTAAATCAACATTACTCGGTCGATGCAATGTTACTAAAACAAATTCACCCGCGGTTAAATTAAAATCATTTAATATGCTCGATTGATCAACCTTCGGCTGGTAATAAACCAAACTATCTATCATTACATTACCGACAAAAAACACTTTATCATCAGCAACGCCTTCTTTCCGCAAGTTGATATTTCAGCTTTCTTCAGTAGTGAAGAGATAATCCGAAATTGAATCGGTTAGAATTCTGTTTATTTCTTCCGGCATTTTCCGGTCACCACTCCGCAAGCCCGCTTCAACGTGAACAGTTTTGATATGCAGCTTTGATGCCGTTAAACTGCACGCTATTGTTGAGTTCACATCACCAACTACCAATATCATATCGGGTTTTTCTTTCAGCAGAACTTTTTCAAATTCTATCATTACCTTTGCTGTTTGTTCTGCATGACTTCCGCTGCCGATGCCTAAATAGTAATCCGGTTTCGGTAATTCAAGATCATCGAAAAACACTTTCGACATTTTCTCATCGTAATGCTGACCGGTGTGACAAATTAAGTGTTCGATTTTATCTTCATATTTTTTTAATGCTCTATAAATTGGTGCTACCTTCATAAAATTCGGTCTTGCACCAACAACTGAAATAATCTTTTTCATTACTAACCTTTTATTTTTTTCAAAATTACGGGAGTAAAAATTTGGGACTAATACCTAAATCTCTTACTGCTTGTTTAATTTCATTTTCATACAACGGATTCATGATTAAAACCAGATCCGGTTTATATTCTTTAAGGAATTCCGGACCGACAAATTTTTGTCCGGACCCCGAAGCATACATTCCTTGTTTGCGCGGATTTATATCAACAATGTATTCAATAACTTCTTGAGTTTTCAATATGTTTAAAAAAGTAACGCCTTTGGAACCGCCTCCCCAAACAATAATTTTTTTATTTTTATTTGAATATTCATCAATGGTGCTTTTCCAAAATTTAACTTTTGAATCATATTCGTTTTTGAAATTCTCGGCAAATTGAGTGATTTCTTCAACATTCAAATTGAATGGATTCGTCCCCTTACTTTTTTCAGAAGGACTGGTTTCGATACCCAAAAATTGTCCTCCATAGTAATCTTTAATCTCAAGAATATTAAATCCATTATTTTCAAATAAGTGAGTTAAAGAATTTGGGCTGAAGTATGAACAATGCTCGTAAATTAAATCCCAAATACCTAAATCTTTAAGCGTATAAAGCACATTGGGCACTTCAAAAAAAATTTTGCTGTTAAAATGGTTTTCTACAGATTTACGCACATTGCTAATAAAATCGGCAGGGAATTGAATATGCTCCAATACGTGACGGCATGTTATCAAATCGGCTGCATATTTTGAATATTTATCAGAATAAAAATCGAGTACAAATTCAACATCTTTCAAATCTTTATCTGATTCATCCGGAACATAACTTGGGTCAAAACCAATCCCTTTATTGCCGCCGGACTTGGTTATCATTTTCAGAAAATCGCCTTTACCGCAGCCTACATCAATTACTGTTTTATTTTTCAATTCGTATTTGCTGATTAAATAATCAACAAGATTTTCGGCATATTCTTGAAACCTCATGGAAAAATGGAGAGAATTTTCGTACTCTTGTGTATACTCCATTAACTCAGGTTGAAATGCCGAATTGAAAACGTGTCCGCAATTCTTACAAAACTCTAAATCGAATTTTCCTTTTGTCACACTCTTGGCTTCTTCAGGAGTTTTTAATAGAAGATTGCAGTGTGTGGGTATTGAATCAATTTCTAAAATTCTTAATAAATTGTCCGAACCGCAGACTGTGCAATTAATTTTATTCAAATCTTTCTCTTTAAATTAAAAATGATCAATGGGCAAAATGTTTGGTGATAATCCCATTTTGTTGAGGTCTTCCTTAATTTCAGGAATATAAATTGGGTTCATCACAACCACGTAATCTGGTTTAAATGTTTTTAAAAATTCGGGGGATACAATTTCTTGTCCGGTACCGGCTAAGAATGTGCCGTGTTTGTATGGATTGATATCAACCGCATATTGTATTTCATCCACAATTCCGAGAGTTGTTAAAAATGCAACTGCTTTTGAGCCGCCTCCCCAAAGCACTACTTTTTTATTCGATTGAGTTTTCGACTTTAAAAATTCTCTCCACTGATCTAATGTTTTATATATTTTATTTTCAAAATTTTCAACTAACAGTTTCATTTTTTCAATGTCATCTTCAACATCGAACTTGTTTGTCCCCTCACCTTTAACAGGTTTGGATTCAATCATCAAATATTGATCATCGTAACCTTTATAAAGATCAATCGGATCAAAGCCGGCTTTTTTGAAAACCCTCGATAAGGAACCGAGAGAAAAATAGGAACAGTGTTCGTAGTAGATATCCCAAAAACCTATATCAGAAAGGACCCTTTCCATATCCGGCACCTGGAAGAAAACTATAGTTTCATATCTATCGGCAATTGAGCGGCGAACTATCTTCATAAAATTAAGAGTATCGGGTATATGCTCCAAAGTCATTTTGCAGGCTGCAAAATCGCCATGATAGTTAGTATATTTTTCTGAATAGAGATCTGTGATAAATTCTATTTTATCCTTTACTGTGCTGGTATTCCTGTCGGGAACATACGCGGGATCAAAACCATAACCTTTATTATTACCGAGTTCACACATCATTGTTAGGAATTCACCCTTACCGCAGCCAATCTCAATTACCTCTTTATTTCTGATATCATACTTGTCAATCAATCCCTGAGCTAAATTTTTATGAAATTTATTGAAAGTTCCGCTGAAACCTTGAGTCTCTTCATACCTCGATGAATATTCATGTTTCGTAGGATCGAAGACCACATTAGAAATGAATCCGCACTGGTTACAAAATGCAAGCTCGATGTTCCCCCTTTTATAACTTATAGCCTCATCACGTGTGGGCATTAAGAGAACGCTGTGAACCGGAACATTATCAACTTCATAAAAAACTCGCATTCCATTGGTATTGCAGTTTGGACATACATAATCAGAATAATTATTTTTTTCTTTTTCCATACTTAAACTTTTAATTGATCAAAGGGAATATATATTCGGAAAGTAAAGATACACGAAATCTGAGTTAAATGTTTTATAAAAAATGGCAAAGGTTAATTCGGAATTTGGGAAATTCTTCCGTTGTTTATTCGCCAATGTAGATTAGTATCGCTGGCAGATACTGACCCAGTTAAATTAAAATCTCCCATTAGATATCCTAGAGAACCATTTTGAGGTCTCCAGACAAGATTGTTATCTGATGCTGATACTGATCCGGTTGCATTTCCATCTCCACTTCTAAGTGAATAATTTCCATCGGAATGTAAATTCATAGGGTTAATTCCGTAAACACTTCCGTTTGATGTGAAATCAGTTTCATATATTCCGTTAATTAATAAAATCGGTGTAGCTGACATTATCCCAAGATGATTACGATGCCGTAATACAAGATAAAAGTCTGCTTCTCCTATTCCATCAATCTTAAGTGGAAAAGATCCATCCGAATTAATTAAATAGCCATCATTTCTAATAAACGCAGCTTGTTTTTTAATTATAGAATTGGAAGAAGTTGAACGTCTTAATTCAATTAAAACCCAGTCCACAGTATTAGAAGGGATTGAAGAAGCAGTTTCGATTCCTGTATAATTCCAAGGAAACGCTGAGTACGGTTGTTCTGTTGGGATCCAACCTGCTTGATTAAGTGTTAGACTCATACTACCATTGTTATATGGCCCTTGTAAAAAGGCTTTAACTGAAAGCTTGATCGGCGAGGGATTTAAATTTACAGTTGGTTCGTTTGATGAAGATAAGACAGCTTCTCGAACGTTTGTGAATACTGAGTCCTCAAAAAATCCAAATGTAAATTTCGCATTTGATGCTGATAAAAGTCTGCTGGTATTCGGATCATAGGGGTCTTGTCTGCCAAAAGCGAAGACTGTCATTTTATAAGGGTCATAACTTGTATCGTGTGGTTTGTAATAATCATTTAATTGATCGCTTTGATGATTTGTAAAATAGATTACCCTCTCCATTGAGTTATCACCAAAATAAACCCATTCAGGATCGGATAATTCGTAATTTGTCCAGCTTTGTGAAACCAATGATCTTTGAGCATTGTTTTTAACTACGTAATCAGAGTTGTGATCCCAAGAACCACCTGGAACTCCTTCGTACTGAAAAAAGTAATTTTCTCCGGGTTCGATGATCGTTAACCGGGCATATTCAGGATAAATTTCCCAGCGAAGTTTATGAATATTACCCACTTTGACAGATTCAATAATCAGCTTAAGCGGACCGGATGATTTTATGCTACTTGCTGAATTTGTATACCCCGGATGAGCCCATGTACCTAAATTTGGAATTCCACGGAAACTCAAATCTATTTGAGAGGATGAATAACCCACCCAATCATTTCCATTAATGTCTTCAATAGAGGCAAAACCTGCGCCGGCTTTATGATAATAGTATAACCCGCTAGTAGTTTGAATTTTAAAACTGCTTTGTCCCTCATGCTCAACATTATCTTCAAAAGAAACTAAGTTTGCAAAATTTACAGGCTGATAATCTTTATTACCTGCATCAAAATAAATATGGAAATATCTGGTACTATTAGGAGCAGTTATCCCGCTCATAAGAAATGTAATCTTACCGGATGCTTTGGTTATCGAATTAAAATCAGAATCGGCATCAAACTGATAAACAATATTAGAATCGATCAAAGATAGGCTTGGACTTATTTCAATTACACGAATTGACGCCATATCAAACTGGTCCGAATTGCTTGCAGTTTGAAGTAGGGTGGTAAAATTAATATCAAATTCAACCGGCTTATCGATGAAAGAATTACTTCCGCTTTCAACAATAAAAAAAGTACGATAATCACGTGAATTATCGTACCAATTATAAGAGTAACTGCTCTGTTCAACTGTTTGTGCAAATACCAGAAAAGATGAGAAAACAAATAAAAATAAAATTGAGAATTTCATAAATTTTCCTGTAGAGTAGAGTTATTCTTTCAATTTTATTTTAAGAGCATCATTTTCTTAACATTTACAAAATCACCCGCAATAATACGGTAGAAGTAAACGCCGCTTGCAAAATTAGCAGCATTGAATTCAAATTCATGATATCCGGCTTCATACTGCTGATTTACAATAGTTTGAACTTCTTGACCAAGCTGGTCGAACATTACAATTTTTACGTTCTGTATTTCTCTCAATGAGAACCGAATAGTAGTTGAAGGATTAAACGGGTTCGGGTAGTTTTGGTAAAGTTCGTACTGATTCGGAATAACTTCAACTTCAACTGCATCAGAATAAGTAAACGTTCCATCGTTATCAATCTGTTTCAAGCGATAACTAAATTTATTTCCGCCAATTGGTGACTGATCAACATAAGTGTATTCTTTTGGTGAATTGCTGTTTCCATATCCAGGAATAAAACCGACAGTTTTCCATTCCTTCTCGAATGTATTCAGCGAACGCTCTAACTCAAAACCATAATTATCAACTTCAGTAGCAGTTTCCCAATTTAAATTTACATCAGCATTACTATTTGAAGCAGTGAAATTTGTGAGCTCAACCGGTAAGGGTGTTCCCGTTTCGTTAGTGAATGTATTTAATGTAAATAATGTGCCATTATCATCTTCAAAAATTTGAAAATCAGGATTAAACCGATCCCAAGTAAAATTTGTAGTTCCACTAGGCACATCAATATGAAAAATTAAAACGAGAACCTCAGTCCAACTATCCGGTTGGGCTAAAAAAACTGGATTACCAGGGAGACCAGCTGCAAATACTGGGCTAATGTAAATCCTACTTGCAGTCTGCAAGGAAATATCAAATGCATATAATCCGCTAGATACAAATTCGGCTCCGATTGTATAATCTTGATTTGCTACCAAAACATCACCAACATTTGGTGATGAGGGAAAAGAAAGATCAGCATTGTTAAAATTAATTAGTATCGTAGATGTCCCCATAGCTCCGTCACTTAATCCAGTATTATTTAGCTGCACACTTACTTTTAAGGTTGAACCATCATTTTGGAGAATTACAAATTGACCATTAACTTGATTAGCAAATAAGTAATTTGATAGCAGTGCTAGAAGAATAATTATTAAATGTTTATTCATTTTATTTCCTTTATAACTT
>JAENZU010000120.1 GCA_016841125.1 Melioribacter sp.
CGCTTCGGTGTTAACAACTGAGCCGATGTTTGCGGGTTCCGACCATTCAGTCCATGAATTGGGGTTCAATTTTAATGAATAATAAACATCCAATCCTTTTGATAAAGGTTGACCGTTGGAAGAAAAGAACAAAATATTTCCATCTTCGGATAAAAACGGCGTCCGTTCTGTTAATGGTGTATTAATAACTTCACCAAGATTAATTACTTCATTCCATTTTCCGTGTTTTTTCAAACAAATATACAAATCGGTATTCCCCCAAAAAGAGTTTTCAAATTTTACTCCTTTTGGATGAAAATCTCCAATACCTCTGGGTCGGTCTGATGAAAAAAACATCACCGAATCGTTTGCCAGAAAAGCATCACTTTCAAAAAATCTTGTATTTACTGGTGCAGGTAAACTTTCAACATTGTAATAATTGTCAGCTTTTTTTACTGCTTTAAAAATATCCCCATTACCCTGTGAAGAAGCATAATTTGCATAAATATAGAGTGTTTCATTTTCCTTCGAATAAAACAAAGGAGCTTCGTTCGAAAGAGTATTCAAGTTGAAAAGCCCTTTCGGTTCATCCCAATTTCCGTTCTTATTTTCAGAAAATAGAATATCTTCTCCTCCCGGACCGGCATTGCTGTTAAAACTGCTGAAAAACATTTTATTTGAAGATTCCACAATCAATGGATTATAGGAATTAAATTTTCCGTTACCTGGTATTAATATTTTTTTGCGGATTGCGTATTTGTCAAAAATTCCAATAATCTTTGTGAAATTTTCAATATCCCATGAAATATCTTTTAATAAAACATTCCCTGTATAAAAAGTGGTGTCTTCTTCTATCACCTTATTATTAAATGGGGAGTTATTTTTTGAACCTTTTAATAGATACGTTGACTCCGGAGCTTGAGCTAAGCAAGTGCAAGTCAAGAGAGCAATCAGTATTAAAAGATATTTGGTATAATATTTCATATTTGTTAAATCTTCAAATTAATGTCTAATGAAACAAATATTATACCTAAATTAGACGGAGGGTAAAAATACCTTTCGAATCTAAATGAAAGATGTAACTGAAGTTAATAATTTCTCAGAAATAAATTAAAAATTAAGTTTTAGTATTGGAGAAATTACAAGATAATAGTCGTTAGACCAGCCTTGCAGATTTTTTTCCGGAATACCTATTGCTGCTTTTATTTGGAAACCGGCTAGGTCGTAGTACATCATTTCAAGACTAGCGCCTAAATATTCATATTTTCTGTGAGCATTCCAGTCAAAGAATATTTCGAATTTATGCTGTAGTATCCCTGTAGATTTTTCCAAACCAAGTTTAGCATACCAGATATAATCGAATCTTTTAAAATTATTGGTTGCATTCGGGTTTAAATCAATAATGTCGGATTTCCTAGGGGCGAAAAGGTATTTAGGAATATCAATCGGGTTCCAGCCTATTGACCATGTTAGATCACCAAGATTTAAACTTGGCACTAATTTAAGGTCTGTAGCTTTAGTGTAAAATTTCAATTCAAGATTGGCAAAATTTCTTAATGCATAAAAGTATGTTGAATCATTCAGGTTATAATCTCCAGGCTTTTTAAATTCTGTAGAAAATTTTCCACTGAAACCGAAATCCAGATCATCGGCAATTTCATCCAAAACAGCAATGTTGTCGAAAGGGAGTTCCCAGCTTAACATTCCTTCCAAATAAACACCAACTCCGCTGTTGAAAAAATTTTCCGGCGGATTAATAGTTGTAAACGGTCTATCAACACCGAATGAAACTCCAGCACCGATTCTAAATGATTCTTTTTCTACTCCTTTGTTTACATCATAAACATAATATCTAACACCCATAACTAATTCATTTGAATAATAACCAAATATTGGGATGTTATCGTAGCCCCATTTACCAAATGCGGAGTAGACATTTTTAGTGTAGGTTAAGTTTTGTGAATCATTTTTAAATGCAAACCTAATTTCCGGATCAAATGCTGCGATTCTTATATTATTGGAATAATTTGTTCGGGGAACAATAATTTCCCACTGATCCCGGTTAGCAAGGGTTGAATATGTTTCTTCGTTAAGTTCGTCTTGAAGCTGAGTGTAGGACCAAATTTCATCAAAGAGGGGCATTCTAATTTCTTCATCGAGATCAAATTCTGATTTATCATAAAACGCTAATCTCTCAATATGTTCGTTACCGACAAAATTACCGCTCCTTTTTTTAACATAAATCAGAACATCCAAATCCATAACATCACTTATATAATCCGACGGAACTATTCTTCCCCTGAGGCGCAGAATATTCTGACTTTCTAATTTTTGTGCTACTTCAGCAATAAAATCTGCATCCCCTATTACCCAATAATCTTTGTCGTTTGTAGCTGATATCTTCTTCGTAAGCTTCTGGTTTATTTTAGAAGCCTCTTCAAAAACTTTGTCATCAGCGTAATAATCATTTTTTAGGATGTACTCCAGAGCTGTACCAAGTGTATTTTTAATATCGCCGTCATCGGTAATAACTGGGTCGGATATCAAATTTTGAGTGGTTTTATCTGTAAAGCCGAGAGTTACAATATTATCTTTACTGTCTTTTTCTACAAAGAGAATTACCTCGCCGTTAATAATCCTTTTTCTAAGGCTTTCTGCATCGTAGTTTTTTGAGGGTGCGGTATTGTTCATTCTTTCGAATACCAGCAAAACAAGAGACGGGTCTTGATCAACAATTACAGCATCACTATTTAATTGAGCCGACCCTGTTTGGGCAAAAGATGAACAAAGATAAAATGTAAAGATCGTTATAAAAATGATCGCTTGTCGTTTCATAACTTACTTTTTCCGATAAATTGAAAATTTTTTAATTGATCCAAAATTTATTAATACGTGAATCCAAGTCTGTATCGTAATTGAAAAATCGCTCCGCCAGTATTATCCCATTCTTTTCCATTTGTAATGAATCTGTTGGAAATAAAATGTGTTTCTGCTCTTAATTCACTATCATCAATCAGCAGATTATCTACCAGCTTTAACCATGCAAAAGCTTTAACTCTTCCGTCGAAGTATTTAACTCCGGCACCTAAAATATTATTTGCCGGATAAGCGGTAAAATTATATGTTAACTCTGCCAGAGGCAAAATTTTGAAATAAATTCTTTCGTCGTATGTTTTTTTATCATTCAGATAAAATGCCTGCCAAACATCATAACCTCCGGCGCCAAAATTAAAACTGAATTTGTGCCATTTTGTAATATCGAAGAATACCGAGGATGTAAATTGATACTGCGTTAGTGAATAAAACGCTTTTGAGGTTGTATTACTCAATTTAATTCTATTATAAGGGTCGTCAAAAGATTTAGCACCGTGGGAATAATATGCATTTAGATACCATGGATTATCAACAATATAAATGTCGGCAGCAAATCCATTTGTAGAATTTAATTTTGCTACTTCATCAAATATTCCAACATAAAACGGAGGAATTACTGAAGGAATAATTAATCCATCATCGTAAATTCCGGTCACATCGTATGTACCTCTGTAATAACCGCGTAAATCAAAAAACATATCTTTAGTAAGATCTCCCTCATTTGTAGTGAACAGGAACCGACCGCCGACGTTATAAGCGAAATTTTGATACGGAAGAATATTTAGCACTTTTTCCTGTTTGCTATATTCAATACCGAATGCAGCATTTGCCGAATCGGTTGCACCGAATAATCCCTGCCATGGAAATATTTTAAGCGAGAGTCTCGAAACACTTAAATCCAACGCCCAATTTGATCTGTTGATTGCGTAATGGTGCGGGCTTAGAATTTCTTTTTCTTCCAGGAATTTTGTATTCCCAACAAAATGCTTAATCTCTTTGAGATTATTTACCTTTTCAACTTTTCTATTGAGAAATAGTGCTGCAAATTTTAATCTTAAATCATCATATGCGCTTTTATTATTTATCAGCATCTGGAATAGCTGCGGAAACCTAATTGATTGATTGTCGCCGAAATCAATTTGAACGATATATTCCAAATCGTCAATACTTGTTAGAATATCCCCGGTATTCTCACCTTTGATGAAAGATACAATAATATTCGAATTTTCAGGTATCTCTGCTACGTTTGACAAAGGAGAACCGGTAGTTTGATATTCTATTTTTATTCTTTCCGGAAATACAATGAGTGGTGATTTGTAAACTTCGAGGTAACCGGTTTTATCCGATTGGATACGGTAATAAATATCATCCACAATCGGTTGAGCAAAAAGTGGAACAATAAAAACTGAGATAACAAATAATCTAATGAGCAATTTCATTTTTGTACCGCTTAATTATTAGTGATTTTTGCGAAATAACTGCTGCTAATAACATTATCGTAAATATCTACATACGAAATATCTAAGCGTATCTCATCACCAGCTTTGAGTTTGCTGATATCATCTCCATCTAATCTAAGCGGGATGAATATAGCTTGTGTATTATTTTCAATTTTCAAATCAGTTAGAGCCTGCAAACTTGTAAAAAACATGTCGGATCTGCGTCCGTTAACGTAAACTTCAAAATTGGCTTCTCCCCGGAATTCCGCAGGCAGTCTTCTGGTTCCGAATTCATAATATACATTAAAAGTTCTGAATTTTTGAGATCTCAGTTGTGCTGTTGTAAGCAGCAGCGGGTTACTCTCTGATATTCCCCAATCGGTTTCAACTAAATAATCCCGCGGTACATTTACAATATAGTACCAAGTTGAATTTTTTACATCTCCGGTTTCAGGATTATAATACATGAAGGGTTTACCCTTATAACTCAATTCGATTCTATTAACTCCAATATTTTCGGGCGTGAGAAATTGGGAAATATTTACGTATGAGTTAGCACCTCTATCAAGAACCTGCCCCCCCTCGTTTGTAATTAAATAAGAATATTCGACAGTTTGGTCAAATCCTTTTGTGTAAAAGTTGAGTGAATCCCTCTCACCAATAATGTAGCTTCCAATTGTATCCTTGTAGGAAAGTGCCATTTCGGGATAATCTACATGAACATAAAATCTTTTAGAACCACTCAAAGGGGCAATTCGCCCAACTTTATCAACGTTGATTGCGTTACCTCTTTGAACATTGAAGTCAAATTCAATTTCATAATAACCGGTATCCGTGAAAGTTATTTGAGCAGCACATGCAACCGGAACGCCCGAGCCGAAAAGTTTTGTCACACTCGATCTGACTTCATTTTGGGTGAGAGACAGCATTGGTTTAATATTATCAGATTGCTCAACACTTACACCGTTGATTAAAAGATTGAATGAATATCCGCCGACCGGATAAAATATTGTCGGCACACCTTCAGGCACCATAACAGGCTTAAATTGAATAGCTTCAATTACATTTACATCTTGAGCCGTAGTTTGATAAGCCAGAATGAATGAAAATAAAAATAGAAAAATAAGTTTTTTCATAAGACTATCGGTTTCTTATTCTAATTTCTAAATTAACGGGGTCACTTTTAGCACGAATCAGATCATCCCGGTTTTTTATTCGATCTTCTTCATTTGAAAAATTTGATAAAAAGCTATCAGTAACACTAGCTCTGTAATAACTGCATAAATCCTGCTGGTAAACAAACAATCCGGATTTTAAATCCGCCAAAACTTTTGAAAGGTCTGATATTCTAGCATTTAAGGATTCCTCTTCCTGCTGTTTTTCATTATCACTCAAGGACTCATCTTTCGAATTTTCTTCTCTTGTTTCGACTAAGTTTAAAATTTCTCTGTTCGTTTCGCTTATCTTATCTCTAAGTTCAGATGTAGTTTCACGGTAATTTTCAATTCGATTTGCAAGTGAATTATAATCGAAGCCGAATAAATATTTTGCCCTTATCGTATTGCTTTTTAAGTTCAACTTGAGCAGAATATCAGAAAGAGTTGAATCTTGAATTCCATAAATATAACTCAGTCTAACTTTATCGTATTGTTCAGCGTTACCCTTTGCATCATTATCTCCTATGGATTCTAATATAAGAGATGTAGTTTGCCCATCAAAAGCTCTGGCTATAATTCTAGGCGTTTGAAAAAACAACTTTACATTAAGCGAGGCGTATCCTCCGGGCTGTGAGATTTGGTTCGCGATTCTTTGGTTTTTCCCTAAAATTTCGGGCCACGTAAATCTTAGAAAAAGATTAGATATCCCGCCAACTTCTGAACGGGAAATATAGAAGTTTGGATTTGTTTCTTTGTCGTTACTCGAAATTCTTTTGGGAAGCCAGAAAAAATTTCTTTGAGATTCCTCGGTTAATTCGGCAATATATTCAATACTGTCTTGTTCGGATTTTGAAACCAGCCCGCTCGGAATTAAATTAGAAACAAAATAATTGGTTGCCCTTAAACTTTCATTAAATGGAACAACAAAATTTCTAGTCTTCTGAGGTATTTCCAGAGTTAATTTCTGTACGTACTGTTCTTCGTTAAGGTCTTTGAATTTACCGATTGCCTCGCCTGCTTCGTTTAGAAGCCTATCACGTTCCGTAATTACTACAAGAAGTTCTACAATAATAACAATGTATAATACAAAATAGATTTTGCCGGCTTTCATCGCTTACTCCTAAATCTAAAATTTTTGTAAAATTTAGTCAGTTTCTTCATCATCAGTTGACCGGCGTTTCATTTCCGTACTTATAAAAAATTCTACTTTATCAACAGCTACCTGAAAATTTTTATGCTCGTCGTGCAAAAGCACACCTTTATTATCATCAACGTATCTCTCAATATAGTCTTTTACTCTTTCTAAGTGGGGCAGTATATCTAAAGATTGAACCTCTCTTGCAGCCGCTTTCATCTGATCCGCGTCCTCCGGTTTGAAAAACATAAAAACGGCAAGCGTACAAATCATTACAAACTCGATTAACAGCGCAGATATAACAATACTGGTGGCTATACTACCAGTACTGTCCGTCATAAAACTAAAAAAGGTTCTGCCAACAATCGGACCTAATCCTCTAAGTCCTACCACAATAACTAAAATTGCAGCACCAACATAAACCAAAGCCATTACGTTGTTTTCCCATTGGGGTATAGCTCTATAAACCATCCATTTGCCAAATTTGGTTTTCGGCTGGCCGCTATTCTTTAGGTTTTTCAAGTTTGAATCTTTTTTCTCGGGCTTTCCCACTTCGAGCTCCTTTTGTTTAATCTTGCAAAATATATTCTACTTTCTAATTCTAAAAGCCTATACTTTACCTTTTAGATACTTAAACCTTTTGATTATATATACTAGATACGACAGGTTTCGGAAAAGCAACAAAGAGGGCATTCATACATTTCCCCCTGAATTTTGTTTGTTGGATCTTTCAACCTCTATTCTCTTCTTAAGTCAAGCGTATAATTGTCGAATGAAAATAATTTTATTTTCTTTATTTATCAACTCTTTAATCAATTTTTATAAATAAGCCCGTCTCAGTTTTTCTTTGCCCAGAGAGTTCACAATATCAAATTCCTCTTCGTTTATCTTTTCTACATCGCCGAAGTAGTTGTTCTCAGAACTGTCTTTCTGTGTTATCGACTTAACTTCTTTAGCCGATAGAACCGCGAGTTTCTCCACTACAATATTGTTCCCGTTTTCGGTATCGACTATGCCCTGCAGGTAGTAAGGTCCCATGGACATTGTTAATTCTGCATATTCATGGTATGCTTTGGGAAATATCACCGCTTCAAAAGTACCGGTGAGATCTTCCAAAGAGAGGAATTTCATTATATCCCCTTTCTTTGTTTTGATCCGCTTCGATGCCATATACCAGCCTATCATTTTAATTTTTCTGCCGTTGTATTTGTTCATATCAGCGGCTTTAATAATTTCGGGGCGGTCGATCAGGTGCTCAAAAAAGTGAAGCGGATGGCGCGTTACCATGTATCCGAATGTTTCATATTCTATCGCGCACATCTCTTCAATCGAATACTGCCGTTTAGTGACCACTTCTTTTTCCAGTTGAAATGTCTCGTGGGCGAAAAGATCGCTGCCGCTCTCTTCCAAAAGTTTGCGGTGACGTATGTAGACATCGAGCAGACGCATTAACGTTGGGCGCGTTTGTTTGAAGCAGTCCATCGCCCCGCACTTGATCAGAACTGCGGTATCTTCGTAACCCGGTTTTACACGTATAAGAAAATCTGCAAGCGAAACAAATTTGCCCCCGTCGTTCCTTGCTTCTATTAATTTGTCGATCGTTCGGCGGGAAAGGTTTTTTATTGCCATCAGCCCAACACGAATTTCTTTGCCCGAGCCAACATATTCATATCCGCTTTTATTTACCGAGGGAAGATACACTTTGAGTCCGAGCCGTTTGCATTCCTGAATGTAAACCGCTGCCGAATAGTATCCGCCGCTGTTGCTTAA
>JAENZU010000121.1 GCA_016841125.1 Melioribacter sp.
GACTGGAAGACATTTCAAAATTCCCGGCACTGACAATGGCATTGCTGCAGCATGGTTACACAAGAGATGATGTTGAGAAAATTCTCGGCGGTAATTTTAAAAGAGTTTTTGAACAAGTATGCGGAAATGAGAAAGTTGTTCTTTCTCAAAAGTAAAATTGTTCGAAATGACCACTACTTTGCTAAATAACCTAATTTAAATAGTTCAGTACGAAAAGAATTAGATTTATCTAAATGACTTGCGTACCCCTCTTTTAATAAGTAACATTCATCAATTATCTCTGTAACATATCTATGATAATGGTCTGTAATTAATATTCCTTTTCCCTTTTCTTTTTGCTCAATAATTAAATTTATAATTTTTTCGATAAAGATTGGTTCAATACCGGTGAAGGGTTCATCAAGTAAATAATAGCCACGGTTTAAACTAAATAGAAATAGAATTTCAAGATATCGAAGTTCCCCGCCGGAGAGTGATAAAATTTTTTGATCTTTTACTTTGTTAATTAGTGAGTCGTTCGTAAAGTGATTGTTTGAAGGATTACATTTTTTTAGAAAATCTGCCACACATAATTCTTTTGGTAAAAACGAATCTTGCGATAAATAACCAATAGCATTGTATCTCTCAATAACGATATTATTCGGAACCGGTTTTTCATCAATGAATAGATTTCCATCATTTTGGGTTAGAAATCCCGCCCCAATTTTTATTAGCGTTGATTTCCCGCTGCCGTTTAATCCAAATAATCCAACGATTGAATTTGGGGGAACTGATAAGTAAACTCCTCTTAGAATTTCTTTATTGCCATACCCGAAAATTATGGAATCAAATACCAGCAATTATTTCTTTAAGAATAAAGACTATTGTTAAAAGACAAACTTGGTACAATGCAAAGTAACCGCTCAAATAAAAATATTTATTGATTTTTAAATTACTGAATAGCACCCAATAGTTTAGTGATGAAAAATATTTGTGCAATATAAATACCCCAATAGTTCCTCCTATGAAAAATGATTGAAGTATTGAACCAAGACTTATTACGAAAGAGCTGTAAATCCAAATTGGAAGAAAAATAAAAGAGGATGTTAAAATTGAATAGGCAACATATTTCTTTAGCAAAAAGATTTTCATTAAAACAATACCCGGTGTTATTTATTCAACTAGAAAAGCAACTTGCAGATAATTATTTACTGCACCCAAAACTCTAAGTTTAATATCGTACGACGAAGTGAAATCTGTGTAGGCTTTGAATTCATGTGTCGGAACGCCGAACTCATCGAATATCAGAATATCTCCTTTGTTCAAAAAAGGATAAAAATTTGACAAAACAAAAAGGGTGGAAGAATAAAGATCTGCATCCATGTGAATAACTTTTTTATTTTGTGATTTATATGTCTCAAGAAAAGGCGGCAGACTTTGCTGAAATAGACCGCTCACAAATTGAACACGCTGATCATTTATTTCCGGAGTTTTGCCTTTTGTATCGTAGTGTTTCTTTTTCATTACTCCGAAATCTTCGGGCAGTCCGGTAAAAACATCAAAACCGAAAAATCGCGATTCACCATTTTTTATTTTCTCGACCCACCATTTAATCGCCGTGCCTTCTGCCACTCCGAATTCCAAATAGTCAATCGGTTCATCATCAATAAAATTATCAATCACAAAATTGTGTAAATTGAACCTGTCCGGGTAGTTCACTTTTGAATTGTAAAAATCGTTAAAAGGAAGTTCTTTGTGGTTGTTGATCCAAGCAGAGAGTTTAGACAAGTAAAGCAAATTCAGCATAAAACTTTCGAAGTGCTTGAAAATAATGTGCAGTTTGAATTTTGAAAATAGGGCTTTGATCTTTCTGATAAGGTATAACTTAGAATTCATCCGTTGCTCAGTAATTTAAAATTTTAGGTAAAAAGATAAGAATAAAAATCGGAAAATTTATGCTTTAGCTCTTTGTGGTTTTGCGGACAGATTTTTCCGATAAAACTCCCTGCCGCAGAAACGGCAGGGTTTATTATAAAATTCGATATTCCGATTTCTTTTTATAATATATTAATTAGAATAAACTAAATGTACCTTCTTCCAGTTTCCATTGCTGACTTGCTTTCATACTGTCCGGCAAACTTATTTGCGGAGAGATCCCCTCGACCGATACAGAAAAATCCTCTCCTGGATATGGCAGAAGCAGGTAATTAAAATTGGAGTCGGGTGAATTCTTAAAATGAAATAACAGTCCGCTATTTTTATTGTAAGATGCCTGATAAAGTTTTGAACCCGAAACAACTTTGCCGTTTTCGTCAAACAAGTATGCTAAGAATTTTTTGGAAAAACTGTTCATTATATAATAAATATTATTTGCAGTCGGGTGATTGATAATATCCCAGTTTGTGTAAACGCCGTTTTTTTTATCGGTTAAAAGAATATCTGCTTTGCCGAACAAGATATTTTTCTTATCGGGAGTCAAATACTTTTCAACAGCTTTGTTTGCTAATTTTTTCCTGAGGGACATAATCCAGATTTGCATATCGTTACTTTCTACTTTACTGGCAAGCAGTAATTCTTTTGACTTTTTATCTACTTCAACTGCGAAACCGTTTTGTTTTGAGATTAAATAAAAACCGTACCTACATTTCAAAGTATCTCTTTGTATGTAAAATATTTGGTTGTCCGAATCTTTAACATATGGCGCAGGAAAAACTTTTTGGCTTGCAGCATCGGTAGTTAAAGCCAATTTGTATGTTTCGCTAAATATTACGAAATCATTGTCTTTGACCCTTACAATTTTCCAAGTCTGCCCCGGCTTACCGCTGAATGAGCTTACTTTTACAATTGGATTTTCGTTAGTTTTTGTATCTAATCCAACTTTGCCGAATAGATCGCCGATCAAGTCATCTGCTTTCTTTTCCTCGCTCGACATTTTAGTTCCGGGAATTAATTCCAGAGTGCTATAATCGCCTACGTTCATTAAATTGTTGAAAGTTCCTCCGTTAAATTGTGCCGATACAGCAGACGTGAAGGTGAATAGTATAATCAGCAAGAACTTTTTCATTAGTTTTTCCTTATTTTTGATTTGTGGAATTGAGTGAGTAATATTTAATTATAAAATTTCTATATCTCATATAATTCAATAGAAACAAAACTAAATATTATTTTTGAAAATTAAAAATATAATTTTGTCCGATTTAATTGTTTTTTTATTCTATTCGGATTTTTTTCGGATTTTTTTAAAATTGAATTATTAAATAATAAATCAATGGTTTTATGATGAAGAGAACATTAATTTTAATGTTGGTTATGCTTGTAATTTCATGTAAAGAAAATAAAGAGGTTGCACCGAAACCGGCTACTCCTCAAAGTGATACGAAGATGTACCCAGGGTATAAAATCGATTCAGAGGGAAAAAGCGGTGCTATTACCAATGCAATGACGAAAGAAGATTTAATATCAAAATTCGGTAAAGAAAATGTTGAAGATGAAACGATTCTGATTGAAGAGGGGAGTGTTGAAGTAAAAACGACGGTGCTTTTTAAAGATACTGAAAATGAGCTTCGGATTATTTGGAATGAAAAGGGAAACCCTAAAAAATTATGGTTTGAAAATATCGGAGCTAAGTGGGATGTTTATGGAACAAAGGTTGGGATGGAATTGAAATGGGTCACTGCAATTAATGGAATTTCTTTTCAGTTTAACGGCTTCGGCTGGGACCGCGGCGGAGTAGTCACTAATTGGAACGGCGGCGATTTGGGCAGAATCTTTAAGAATGGTACTGTTACACTTGGTTTTGATTTTGAGCGGGCTGAACAGAAAAATATTGATCTTGATAAGTTTATGGGAGATGGGGTTAAACTTTCCAGCGACGACCAGAACCTAATACCGCTTGATATTAGAGTTAGCAAAATTGAATTGGTGTTTTAATGTAATTACAAAAGGATGTGGAAAATCCTACTAGTAATTGAGAAGTATCAAATATTAAATTCAAGATTCAAAAAAGGATTTCACACTGAGCTCACAAAGAATCTCAAAGCACACGAGAGAAAAAATGTGTTTTCAATAAAATCAGAATTCAAGATTGGATTTTCAAGTTTCAAAAAGAATTTCACGCAAAGATCGCGAAGAAATGCAGAGATCGCAGAGAAAAAAGTTAATTAGAATTAAAATGTAGAGTCTTGATTTATCAAGACTTGAAACACTATAATTTAGCGCACCTCAAAACTTGCCCGTCGTTTTTTATGAAACCCGAAGCCCAAAACCCAAAACCCATAACTCACAACCCAAAACCCACAGCTCACAGCTCATTACCCAAAGCTCTTTCACTCCTTCGGAGTTTAATTGATTATTCACTTTATTAGTTACAAAAATATCATCCCTTCGGGATTGTGAACTCTGTTTTCTGTTCAAAATTGGATCTTGGATTTTCATGGTTCAAAAAGAATTTCACGCAAAGATCGCGAAGAAATGCAGAGATCGCAGAGAAAAAAGTTAATTAGAATTAAAATGTAGAGTCTTGATTTATCAAGACTTGAAACACTATAATTTAGCGCAGCTCAAAACTTGCCTGTCGTTTTTTACGAAACCCATAACCCAAAACTCACAACCAAAAACTCACAACTCATTACTCAAAGCTCTTTCACTCCTTCGGAGTTTAATTGATTATTCAATTTATTGGTTACAAAAATATCATCCCTTCGGGATTGTGAACTCTGTTTTGTGTTCATTATTGGATATTGGATATTCAGGATTCAAAAAGGAATTTCACGCAAAGCCCGCAATGAAGAGAATTAAATTTATCAATCCCACCTTTTTTTCTCATAGCTCAGCGCTCACTGCTCATAGCTTTCAACCTTTCTCCTCTCTCCGACCTCCCTCTTTACGTTTCTACTTTAAAAGCAGCATCTTCTTACTTACATTTAAACCTCCGGCTTGCAGAGTGTAGTAATAAACTCCCGATGCAAGATTATTTGCATAAACTTCAATTTCATTTTCGCCCGGACGCATCTGTTCATCTACCACGGTCATAATTTCTTCACCCAGCGAGTCATAAATTTTCAATGTCACATATAATATTCCGTTATTAGTTCCTCCTTCAATTGGAGTAAGTTTAGGAATTGTAAATTTAATTTTTGTTGAAGGGTTGAAAGGATTAGGATAATTCTGAGACAATTGAAAATCATCAGGCTGTTGAGTATCATCAACGGATGAGACCACTTGACCGGTATATTTGTAAACGGTTTGTCCGCCTGCATAACCAAGCAGTTCATTCACAAAAAAGAATCTGTTAACTCGTGATCCGAAATTAGCCGGCGCCCATGTATCTCCTCCGTTGGTGGTTTGATAAGTAGTTTGAGAGCCGTTGCCTCCAATCCAGCCTAGAGTATCATTCACAAAGCCGATTCCCTGAACATAATACGGAGCAGCAAAAAATTGTTTTTCGAAAAAAGTTTTACCGCCGTCAGTAGTCTTTATTAAATTAACCGGAGATCCCACATTTCTTTGAAGTGAAATGTATCCGACCTCACGAGAGGGGAATGAGATTTTCCAAGCCCATTCACCTTGTCTGCTGCTCAAATATTTTTCCGTCCAGTTTTCACCACCGTCCGATGAAAATAAAACCACGCCTGTTGACTGTGAGTGATCGGAGTTTGATAACCCTACCGCGAACCCGCTGTCTGGAGAAAAGAAATGCACATCAACAAGCCCTGCTGCAAACGAACTCATATTTTTTGATATCCAGCTTTCTCCTCCGTCTGTACTTTTCATAAAGAAGCTCGGACCGCGAACCCTGCCCACCGCAAAAACATTTAAGCTGTCGATTGCCTGCATACCGCAAATACCACGACCGGTTTCACCCGAGATATTTGAAATTGGAGACCAATCGTTTCCGCCGTTTGTTGTTCGGTAAATTAGTGTTGGATCTGTAATAGTTGGACCGCCGTATTCGTCGGGACCTAAATTTCCGGCAAATCCTAAGTTCATATTTGCAAAAGTCACACTTCTCCAAAATGTAGAATCGCTGCTCAGCATTACATCCCATGTATTACCGCCGTCTGTAGTGTGGTAAACTTCTCCCGCTCCCCGGACAACCCAGCCATAGTCTTTGTTTACGAAAGAGACATCGTTTATTCTAGATCCGAATGGTGCGTTGGGTAATGTCTGCCAGTTAACTGATATTTGTGCTATTGGGCTTATACCGAAAATTAATAATCCCATAATTATTTTAATCATATTTTTCCTACTTTTATCTATTGAATTGAGACAATGTATCTTAAACCCAGATTGTTCATTAGGGAAATATATTAAGAATGTAATACTATCATAACTTGTGAAATGATAAGTATTTAATCCCGACTTAGATTTTCTTGGGCTTGAAAGAATTTCTTATAGTTGTCTTGTAGTCAAGCCACGCCAGAGGCGTGTAAACCTTAGAAAATATTAGTCGATTTGTCATCCCGACAGCTGTCGGGATGACAAATTTGGGTTAAAATTAAATTTGAAGTTATAATACGAAATACTGAGTACTAATTAAAAGTGATTATATGAGGCGGGCCTACTTAGAGATTTTTTCAATAGTAGCGATTATTTTTATTTCCCCATCACTTGTTAATAGTGTAACCCTGCATGTTTGAGGTCCGGCATTACTTGAAAGCCCCTCTTCCAAAATAAAAAGATTGTTATCGAACCACGCTAATCCCAGCGGATACCATTTGCCCTTTGAATAATAAATCTCCGATATCTTACCAGATAGATCAATTTTATTTACTCTGCTGTTGCCGTGGTATGCATAATAAATGTTACCCTCGTCGTCAATTGTTATCCCGTAAATCCGGTTGAAAATCTCACGCTTTTCATTTGGATACGGGTTATCGACCGGATTTTTTACGGTAAGATTTGCAGCAATGATCTCAATTCTTCCATCCGGAGAAGTTCTTTTGATGCCGTCGGAATCAACGAAATAAATTCTGCCGTCTTTTTGTGTCGAAAAATAATGAGGTTTATTTAAACCATTTTTTAGAAAAGGAGTTGATATGCCCGATTTATCTCTTTGAAATAACGTATCTCTAACGAAATAATAGACGGAGCCCAGACTATCGATTGCAAAATTTGGTGAGTTGAATCCATCACCGTACTTAGTTGGTTTGATTACGTAATCAATATGTTTTTCGGGACTAACTTTTTTTAAGCTTATCCATCCGTTCCCCAATTCAAACTCTTCGTTTTCAAAATAAAGTTTGTTATTCTGATCAATGTAAATCGAATGCGACCATACATTGGTGAGATAAGCTTCTAGTTCATTACCATGATCCACTTTCCAAATTGTTCTATTAATTATATCAGTAAAATAAACCGAACCTTTAGAATCAACCGCAATACCCCAGCCGGGATGTGGATGTAAATCAACAACTAAAATTAGCAATAATAGAACTGCTATTATGTGCATATTTATTTTTAACCGTTTGATTATAAGACGCGTTATCTTTAATTGGGGTTCCAAGATTGGATATTTTAGTTTCAACAAATTAATTTCGCAACGAGACCTCAAAGAACCTCAAATCTCACAAAGGGAAGATTATAATTTATCCATCTTTTTTTTGTTCATAAATCAGCGTTATCTGCTAAAATTTATTTTACCAACATCATCTTCTTCGTTTCTACGAAATCTCCAGCAGTTAATTTATAGAAATATATTCCACTCGGCAGACTAGTGGCGTTGAATTCAACTTCATAAGTGCCGGCTTCTTTTGTCTCATTGATGAGAGTTGCCACTGTTTTACCGAGAATATCAAATACTAAAAGTTTCGTCTGTAAAGACGGGGTATGCCCCAACTCTACTGACGGGATGACAAAATTAATTGTTGTTGATGGATTGAATGGATTAGGGTAGTTTTGGCTTAAGTAAATATTATTAGGAATTACATCAAATGGAATTTTATCATCTACTGAAACTAAACTCGAATTACTGGAATGAAGTATTGTACCTCCCCACCCAACAGCGGAAACACTGCAATCGGTTAGATAAGAAATATCCCTTAGATTATTAGTTGTTCTACTTTCATTTTTTGTCCAGACAGAACCACCGTCAGTCGTACTTAATATAGTTCCGCTAAGTCCACAAGCAATACCTTCGTTAGAATTAATGAATGATACAGCTTGAAGATCTTCTGCCGTTCCTGAATTTTGAGCAGCCCAGTTTAAACCTCCGTCAAAAGAATGCAGTATTACTCCATTGACTCCAACAGCAGTACCGTAATTTTCATCACTAAAAAATATGTCCAAAAGACAACTGGTTTTACTAGAGTATAATTCGACCCACGATTCTCCAAAATCTGTGCTTTTCAGAATTGCCCCGTTATCG
>JAENZU010000122.1 GCA_016841125.1 Melioribacter sp.
AATTTATCGGAAAAAATAATGTACTTGCTTTCGGGCGACCATACCGGCTGCATGCGGAAACCGAATCCGTTTTTTGTTAATTGCTTCCACTCTCCCCCATCCGGATTAACCAAATACAATTCTTCTTCACCGGTTTTATCTGAAATAAATAAAACACTTTTTCCATCCGGGGACCAAATAGGATTTTTCTCCCGTGATGCGGATGTATTAGTTAAATTATATTCTACACCTTTACCTGCAGGTAAATTTAAAATTTCTCCCCTAAGATCAATTATAACTCTCGATCCGTTTGGTGATAATCCGAATCCTCCCGAGTAATTTTCTATATCTGAAATAATTGTTTTTCCAATTTGCTTGTCCGAATTAATACTGAGTTTAACTTTAGATGACTGCTCGGTCTTAAGATCAAAAAGATAGAGTTCTTCATCGTATTGGTAAATAATATGATCGGGACCCACCGAAGGATACCTAACATCATAATCTTTGTAGAATGTCAGTTGTGTAGTCGTTTTATTCTCGATGTTGTATTTGAATAGGTTCAAAGTACCGTCAGTTCTATCCGAAACAAAGTAGATGTATCCGTCATACCACATCGGCCAATTATCCGTCCCTTCAAAATCCGTTATTTTTTGATAATCCCTTTTCTCTAAATTTCCGATCCACAGATCCTCAGCCCAGCCTCCTTTATAACGTTTCCAAGTGCGGAATTCTCTGGATAGTCTGTTATACACAATCGATTTTCCATCGGGTGAAAGTGATGTTACGCCCGCCTGATCGACCGGTAATTTATAGGGCATTCCGCCGTCAACAGAAACTTTGTAAATGTGATAATTTCTGATTGGGTATTCCCTAATTGATCTGAAAAGAATATGTTTACCGTCAGGGAACCAATCTAAAACAAGATCATCCGCCGGGTGATATGTGAGCCTAACCGGTTTGCTTCCATCAGTATTCATAACATAAACATCGGTACCGCCGTCGTAATGAGCAGTAAAAGCCAGTTGCTTCCCATCAGGACTAAACTTAGCGTAAGTTTCTTCGCCCGCAGCATCTGTAATTCTTCTCGCTTCGCCGCCGTTAATCGATACAATCCAAAGATCATTTTCTAACGTAAAGACAATATTATCTTTCGACACATCGGCAAAACTCATCAAATAGGGCTGAGAGTTGAGTGTAATGGAAACAAATAAAAATATCAGAAAAAAGTTTACTCCTCTTTTCATTTCTCCTCCGGATAATAAAAGCATAGTAATTTTATTGTTAAATTTGGGTAAACTATTTTTTGGAATAAGAATATTTTTGAAGATTCCCATGTTTAAAATTACTCAATTCACTTTGAAGTTTAAATTAAATTTTCAGAATGTTTTGTTGAATAAAATTCAAAATAAAGTGTATTAAGAATAAAACTATTAATATTACTTTTTAAAGAGTTATGCGTCGAAATTAACAAAAGGAGACCCCGATGATAACAGTAGAAGAAACCACATCAGTTTTGCCTATTTGCCCACATTGCGAAAATGAAGTGGTAAAAATAATGGCAACAGAAATGAACACAACATTCGGCAAACGATATGTTTACTTTTGTTCAAAATGCAAAAAAGTTTTAGGTGTATCTCACCGCAAAGGTTTTTGGATGGGTTAAAAAATTAGACTAAAGGAGTATCAATGATCAACAAAATCAAAACAACAGCTTTTTTATTTTTAATCTTTTTATCTGCCGTAATTGCACAGAACAACTCCGGTTTAGCAGAAAAAATCGACGATTTGATCAACAGGTATAACGAATACCGCTTGTTCAACGGTTCTGCGCTTGTTGCGGTAGATGGTGAAATAGTTATCGAAAAAGGATACGGCTTTGCGGATTTAGAACTTGACGTACCAAATATGCCTGAAACTAAATTCCGGCTTGGTTCAATCACGAAGCAATTTACCGCCGCTCTTATCTTAATTTTGGAACAGCAGGGAAAGCTATCTGTAAATGATAAGATAAGCGACTACTTGGATTATTACAGAAAAGATATCGGCAAAAAAATTTCAATTCACCATTTATTAACTCACACCTCGGGTATACCCGAATATCTTCGCACGCGCGATTTTATTCAAACCGTGGCTAAACAGTCGGCAAAGGTAAAAGAATTTATCATCAATTACTGCAGCGATGATCTCAACTTTGAACCCGGCACAGACTGGTCTTACAGCAATTCCGGTTATTTTATTCTTGGTGCAATAATAGAAAAAGTAAGCGGAATGACATACGAAGAAGCGCTTACAAAACTTCTGCTTAAACCATTAAATATGAATGATACCGGTTATGATATGAGAGGACCAATTATACTGAACCGGGCTGCCGGCTACGATAAGGTTTTTGACGGTTATATAAATTCAGATTATATTGATATGACAGTTCCATATTCGGCAGGCTCAATGTATTCAACAGTTGAGGATTTGTATAAATGGGATAGATCACTTTATACAGAAAAAGTCTTATCCAAAGATTCAAAAGCGAAAATGTTTACCGGATATGTTGATGCAATGGGAGCAAAATACGGCTACGGCTGGGTCATCACTAAAGTAGAAGAAAACGGTGACACACTTACCTACACTTCTCACGGCGGCGGTATTAATGGCTTCAATACTTTAATCACTCGAAGATTGAACGATCAATCATTGATTGTACTGCTCAACAATACAAGACTTGCACCATTGAATGAAATGGACACAAATATTTTCGAGATAATTGACGGTAAAGAATATGCTTTTCCTAAACAGCCGATTGAAGATTATCTCTATGGTGTAATTTCAGATGAAGGAATTGAAACCGCATTAAACAAATTTGATGCACTACAAGAGTCCGGAGATATCGAAAGTTTTGTTGTTACTGAGGGAGGATTGAATAATCTTGGATATGCATTGATGGGAAATGATAAACTTGACGCTGCAATAGATATTTTTGCACTGAATATTGAATTGCATCCTGATGCATCCAATACTTACGACAGTATGGGTGAAGCTTTGCTAGAAAAAGGAGAAAAAGAAAAGGCGATCGAAAATTATAAAAAGTCGGTAGAACTGAATCCGCGTAATCAAAATGGAATTGACGTACTAAAAGAGTTAGGTGTAGAAGTTGATGAACCAAAAGAAATTGAACTTTCTTTGGATCAGATGGAAGAATTTGTCGGAAAGTATCAGCTTGCACCAAACTTTTTTATTGAGATATTTATTAAAGACGGAAAGTTATTCGAGCGTGCAACCGGACAGGAAGCCTTCGAAATTTATCCCGAATCAGATTCCAAATTTTATATGAAAGTGGTACAAGCTCAAATTGAATTCAAACGGGATGAAAATGGTAAAGTTAACGAAATGATTCTATTTCAAGGGGGGCGAGAAATACCGGGTAAAAAAGTTGAGTAAAATTAAATTGTTATTATAATAAAAAGAAGCCCACGGTTTTCGGTCGTAGGCTTCTGATAATTATAAGTTTTACTTATATACACTCATCAAAAAGAGATCCCGGATTAAATCCGGAATGACAAGCAAAAGTCGTTTTGATTAAACACCTAAGGTAGTCCCTTCGCCGCGAAGATCTTTAACTGCCTGAATTACTCTTTCCTTCATTGAAGTTTCACCTTTTTTCAGATAACCGCGCGGATCGTAGGCTTTCTTATTTCCAACGTCTCCTTCAACTTTAAGAACGCCGTCATAATTTTTAAAGAAGTGGTCAACCAATGGACGTGTAAATGCATATTGAGTATCGGTATCAACGTTCATTTTAATAACACCGTATTCGAGAGTTTCACGAATTTCTTCGAGAGAAGAACCGCTGCCGCCGTGAAATACCAAATAGAAACGGGCATCTTTCCCGAATTTTGCTTCAACTGCATCCTGACCATTTGTCAAAATTTCGGGACGAAGTTTAACATTGCCCGGTTTGTAAACGCCGTGCACATTACCGAAAGTAGCAGCAAACATATACTGTGCGCCTTCAACCTCGGAAAGTCTTTCGTAAACATAAACCATATCTTCGGGTGTGGTGTATAATTTTTCTATCGGGGCATCTTCATTGCTTACGCCGTCTTCTTCGCCGCCGACAACACCTGCTTCAACCTCTAAAATTATTCCAAGTTCCTTGCATTCTTTTAGTAAATCGACTGCAATATCCATATTCTCTTTTAACGGAAGTTCACTGCCGTCGAACATGTGCGAATTGAATAATGGTTTCAATCCCTGCTCCACTCTTTTTCTTGATTCTGCAATCAGAGGTTTTAAAAATGATTCAACTTTTTTCGCTTGACAATGATCAGTGTGAAGCGCAACGTTGATATCATATTTATCAGCCACCAGATGAATATGATTGGCAATTGATATAGCGCCTAAAGCAGCATCTTTTATATGCTGACCGGATGCAAATTCTCCGCCGCCGGTTGATACTTGAATTATTCCGTCGCTTTTAGTTTCAGCCAAAGCTTGCAGCACAGCATTTGCGGTAATTTCCGAAGTTACATTAATTGCGGGGTATGCAAATTTGTTTTTCTTTGCGTTGTCTAACATCTCTAAATATTTAGCATGATCTACTACAGGCATATTTCTCTATTCTCCTGGTTTATTGATTAATTCAAAAAAAATAATTCAGCAAAGATAAGCTTTTAAGAAAATTATATCAATAAATCCTGTTTTAAGAAATCTTAAAGAATAAAATAAAAAAAGCGAATCTCTCAACTCGCTTCTCTAATCTTGCATTAAAAATCTTTTATCTCGATACTCACATCTTGATACTCACATCTATTATCCAATCTCTACTTCATCAAAATAAATTTCTTCGTATCAGTAAATTTACCCGAAATCAATTTATAAAAATAAACACCGCTCGGTAGATTCGATCCGTCAAACTCCACCTCGTAGGTGCCGGCTGTCATGGGTTTATTTACCAGTGTTGCTACTTCTCTGCCTAGTAGATCGTAAACTTTCAAACTTACAACCTCACCCCTGCCCCTCTCCTTACTAAGGAGAGGGGTTTGGGGAGAGGTTGGGATTGTGAATTTTATTTTTGTTGTCGGATTAAAGGGGTTTGGGTAGTTTTGGGAAAGATCGAAATTTAGTTTTATTAAATCTTCCTCATTCACAGTGGTTAGTGTTACCTCAGATTTAAAGACTCCATGTTCAGTTCCGGCAATAAGATAACCGTTATTAAGGTAATCCAGAGAATTTATCTTCTTGCTTGATAACCCGTTCAAATTTAATTTACTCCAACTAAAACCCTCATCATTCGACAAGTATACTCCATTTTCCAATGTACCCGCAAAAATATTTTCGTTCCCCTTATATAAAAAACAGAGTACTCTTTCGTCAAGGTTTATTTCTTGCCAAGTATCACCAAAGTTATCAGAGCGAAAAACTGTAAAATAATTTGCCGCTAATA
The DNA here is from genome assembly GCA_016841125.1 of Melioribacter sp. Lineage (GTDB taxonomy): Bacteria > Bacteroidota > Ignavibacteria > Ignavibacteriales > Melioribacteraceae > JAENZU01. Next base: position 5,417 of record JAENZU010000122.1, read on the forward strand.
TATTTGAACCACCAATTTGCTGAATAATATAATGGTACCCTCCATCTAAAACAGTGACCCAATTGTTAGCATCTGTGGATTTCATGAGATAAAAAAACATATCAAAACCAGCTGATTGGACGAGTGATGCAAGATATATTGTACCGTTTATTACTGTGATATTGTTAATGCTAGGCGATGGATACCATTGAAAACTGTAGAGCCTACTCCAATTCATCCCCTTGTCATGCGAAGAATAAATATCTCCGTTTCCCGTAGTGGCAATTAATTCTCCTGTTTCTTCAACAATCTGAAAATCACCAAATGTTTCGTAAGCGAAAGGATTTTGATTATCGACAGGCGATCTCAGCTCCCAAGATTTTCCATTATCCGAAGAAAAGTATATTTGATTACACAGTACAAAAACGTTATTGTCGCTATCAAACTCAATATTTTTTATTCTTTTCCCTGGTCCTTCAAAGCCACTATACTCCCAATCGATTCCGGCATTCGATGAAATGAATAACCCTCTATTTACGGCACCTGCAAAAATATCTGTTTCGTTATGAGTTTTAACTTTAGAAAATGATGCAGAGGTATGAGCCTCTAGCAGAATTGTATCCCAAATCTCACCCCCATCCAAATTTCGCAAAATTCCTGATTCCTGGGAAGCGACAATAATTCCACCAGAGTTTGTTTTTACAATTGAAACTGGAAAATCAACATCAATTTCATGAGTCCAACTTTGTCCCATATTCGTTGTAGAATAAACAGCGGAGTAGGTTGTGCAATACAATCGGTTTGCTACTTTAGCAAAACCATTAAAATATTGATATAAAGGTATTGGTAACTTGAGCCAACTTGCTCCTGAATTAGAGGTACGATAAAGATTTCCTTTTATGGAAATAATAAGTTGAGTTTCATCAGTTACAATATGCGAGTTAATATAGCCATCAAGGGGAAGAACCCGCTGAACCCATGAGTTACCTTCATTAAGTGAAAAGAAAATTTTCTTGTTCGCCAATTGACAGAAAATTTTATTCCCACTTGATTTTCCCAAATAATTAACCGTTGTTTGATCTAATCCGCTATTTATCTCAACAACTGATGTATCACCTAAATGATATTTATAAGCACCAAAATTGGCTGTACCTATCAGAATGGTTTGGGAATCAGCAATGCAAATAGTGCGAAATGGACTTAATAATTCAGTTCCCGGAATAATTTCCCAAGTAGATCCAAAATCTATTGAGAAGATTGCAGAAGAATTATTATTATATACAACTAAATCATCCAATGAATCAAAAGAATCTGAATAGATGAGATCAGTTGGATTATTTGTGGATGCATCAAACCAGGTTTCTCCTAAATCTGTCGACTTAATAAATTTATGGTCATCAACCCTTTTTAATAATAACTCATTATCATCATTTATTGCCATTCGATTTATTTCAGCAATGGCTTTCTTTTCTAATAATAATTCCCAATTACTCTGAGCTAAAAAACCTCTAATTGAAAATAGAAAAAAGATAAGCATCAATATATTTTTGCTTTTCACAATAAACCCTTATAAAATTATTTAAGTAATACCATCTTCTTTGATGCGCTATATGAACCATACTGAAGCTTATAAATGTAAACTCCGCTTGATAGTTCTTCTGGATTGAATTCAACCTCGTAAATGCCGGTGGACTTATATTCATCAACTAGTGTTGCAATTTCGTTTCCGAGAACGTCATATATTTTTAGCTTCACGGCACATTGTATTTCTCCGGCGGGTATTGAATATTTTATTCTTGTTGTGGGGTTAAACGGGTTAGGGTAATTATTAAAAAGTGAAAATTGGGCAGGAACATTCTCTTCATCGTCAGCTGAATTTATTATGTCTATATAAAATTCGATCTTTTCAGAAACATTATGTGGATTATATGCAAAGATTCTATATTTGACATTCCCGGTAATTAATGGATTCATCTCTTCAAAACTTATTTCATTCGTTCCCGCTACTCCAATTAGAACCAAGCCATAATTATGAGCGAAACATTCTATTTTAAATCCGGATTCATTATCGCTTCTGTCTTTCCATCTTATTATTACCGTCCCACTATCGGTTTGAAAACCCCTCACATTTACGGGTGGATTTAATTGCTGAAATTGCGGAGAAGTCACAGAAAAAGTATCTGTATAAAGCGAATATCCAAAAGTATAATAGCATTTTATCCTATACTGGTACTCCGTTAACTCCAAAAAATCATAGTCTGTATAATTATGATTTATAAAATTGGAATCTACAATAGGTTCAAAATTGTCTGAGAGATTAACACCACGTCTTTCAATAACAATGTTCGTCTCAAAAATATTTTCATTCTCCCATTCAATTCTAATACCCTCATCCGAAGTTAAACTCAAAAGAATATTTGAGGGTGTATTTGGGATTGGCTGTTGAGGAGAGGCTATTACTTCCCCCGATGATGTAGATATTAAGGAACCCTTAAACGAATATATCTTATACATGAAGAAGCGAGAATCATAAACATTTGAGTCTACAATAGATCGTTGTTCACCGGATACTGTATCTAAAATTGAGTATTCAGACCATATTGGATAACTTGAAGAATTAAGATATTTGCTTTTGTGAATTATAAATCCATCAACAACAGAACTATTGTACGACCAATTAAGAATAATTTTACTTTGAATGGATGTATCTGCAGACACAATTATAGGAGGATATAAAGTAAAAATTGATAAAGTTTTTTCATAAGAAGATTTAAAACCAGAATTAATCGCCATTACCCGATAAAAATATGTATACCCTGAAATAACATCCGTGTCAATGAAGCTTAACGAATTTGGCGACAGAGATTCAATAGTATAAAATTCAGACTCATCTTCTCTTCTTCTTTCAATTTCAAATGCCTCTCTTACTCTATCCCCATATTCCC
>JAENZU010000123.1 GCA_016841125.1 Melioribacter sp.
TCTTCCCGTCCTCTCATCCGTAGCTCTCATTTCCGGACGCATATAAGATTGTGATTTTTCGGATTGCTTAATCCCGGCTTGGTCAACAACTGTTGTAGCGCCGTTCAAAGCGCCGGTCACCATCACTATCTTTTCACAAGACAAAGCAATTAGTGAGCCTGCAGATATCACGCGTTTATCGATAAAAGCTATGGTTAAAACTTTACTATCGAGAATGGCATCTTTTATTTGAGTTGCAGCATTAACTCTTCCGCCGAAAGTGTTGATTCTGAAAATTACAGCCTCTGCAAGATTGTTCTCGGCTTCCTCAATTATACGCCTCACATAAGGCGCTAAACCAAGGTCTATAGTACCTTCAATAGTTGCCTCATATACTTTAGGCTGTGCCGAATAAATATTCAGAAATAAAAGAATCCAAATTAAATATTTTATTTTTTTCACCTTCAACCCCTTGGGCTGTTGAAAAACTTTTTACAAAGCATAATTTAGCATTTTATATAATAACTTTGCAGTATTAAAATTTGATGATTCACTATATTTTGAGGGCGCCAATTCAACTATATCAAATCCGACAATATTTTTTTCACTGCCGACTTTCTTAATCAAATCAAGAGTTTCATCCCAGAACAATCCGCCCGGCTCAGGTGTTCCTGTGGCGGAAATGACTGAGGGATCCAATCCATCAACGTCAAAAGTGATATAGACATTTTCTTTTAATGAATTGACTACTTCATTCTGCCAATTTACGCCGTGAACTCCTTGCCTAATTGCTCTCGAATAAAAAGTTTTTATTCCGTTTTCTTTTATGAAAACAGACTCTTCAATTGCTTGTGCTCTAATACCTACTTGAACGATATCTTTTGTAAACTCTGCAACCCTTGCCATTACAGAAGCATGTGAGTATTTTGAATTTTCATAAGTATCGCGGAGATCCGAATGTGCATCAAATTGAAGGATTGATAAATTTTCAAATTTTTCGAAATAAGCTTTTATTGGGGCAGATGAAATTGCATGCTCACCTCCAAGTGTAACAACAAATTTCCCAATTTCCAGTTGTGCCTTTACTGCTTCATAAATTTTCTTAACTGCTCTTTTACTTGATAATTTTTCTAATTTAATTTCCGGCAAAGTACAGATACCAAGTTCAAAGCATAATTCTTTATCCATTTCTTCATCGTAGAATTCAACATAGTGCGAAGCGTTCAAAATTTCTTTTGGACCTTTAGAAGTTCCTTTGCCGTAACTAACGGTCTTTTCCAGAGGTGCTGAAAGTATAACAATTTTGGAATCATGATAATTCGAATACTTCTTTTCAAGTCCAAGAAAGTTTTGCTTTATTCCCAATGCTTTCATTTACTCCTCCGATAAATTAAAAAAGAGACCCAAATGAGTCTCTTGCAAATATTTATTTAGCACGTCTTTGCTTTTATTCGTCTTTGGACTTTACAACTGCACCAACGGCTGAACGTTCAAATTTCATTTTGACATTGTTGCCTACGTCGAGCAGAATTGTTTTCTCATCCATACCAGCAACTGTGCCGTGCAAACCGCCGCTTGTAACAACTTTATCACCCTTTTGAACTTCGGATAACATTTTTTCTCTTTCTTTCGCCTTCTTTTGTTGAGGGCGTATGATCATAAAATAAAAAATTGCAAAGATTGCACCGAACATAATAAGGGTGCTGATAAGACTGGAGCCGCCTTCACCTTGGGGAGCCATTGCTAAAAGATAATTCACTTAATCCTCCTTAGCTGTAACTATATTAATTGATAATTTACTAATTATTTTTCTTTTCCATTCAAAAAATGTATCGTTTAAAATATTGTTTCTTGCTTCAGTAACCAAATCTAAATAGAATTTTAAATTATGAATTGTTGCTAATTCTAATGCTAATATTTCCTTAGAAATGAACAAATGGCGTAAATAAGCGCGTGTAAAATTTTTGCATGTGTAGCATCCGCAGTTATCGTCAATAGGAGTAAAATCATTTTTATATGCGGCATTTCTTATAGATAGAGTCCCATTCCAGGAAAATAAATAAGCGTTCCGGGCATTTCGTGTGGGCATTACACAATCAAACATATCAACGCCTCTTTCAATTGATTCCAAAATATTTTCGGGTCTGCCTACACCCATTAAATAACGGGGTTTAGATTCCGGCATAATATCAGTTGTAAAATCAGTAATTTCATACATTACATCGGCAGGCTCTCCAACTGCTAAACCTCCGATTGCATAGCCGTCGAAATCAATTTTTGAAAGGTCATTTGCTGATGACTCACGAAGATCTTTATAAACGCTGCCTTGAATTATGCCGAACAAATATTGTTCATGACCATATTTCGGCGAGGTTTTATGAAAAGCCTCTTTATTAAGCACAGCCCATGCACTCGTTAGTTCTTTCGACTTTTTTGCATAATCATATTCGCATGGATAGGGAGTACATTCATCGAGCACCATCATAATATCTGAACCAATCGAACGCTGAATTTCAATCACCCTTTCCGGTGAAAAATAATGTTTGGATCCATCCAAATGTGATTTGAATTCAACTCCGTCTTTGTCAATTTTTCTCAGATCGGATAAACTATAAATTTGGAAACCGCCGCTGTCGGTTAGGATCGGCTTTTCCCAATTCATAAATTGGTGAAGTCCCCCCGCCTGTTCAAGAATATCTGTTCCGGGTCTTAAATATAAATGGTAAGTGTTGCCTAATATTATCTGGGCTTTTACCTGTTCAACAAGATCTTTCTGCATTATTGCTTTTACCGTGCCTTGGGTTCCGACAGGCATAAAAATCGGCGTTTGAATTGATCCGTGATCGGTATGCAGTTCACCAGCTCTTGCTTTACAGTTTTTTGCGGTATGTAATAATTTAAATTTCAATCTGATCTAAAAATAAATTTTTAAAATACGGTAAATTACTTGTTAATACCAGAAGATTACAAAATGAATCGATCCGAATAATTTCCGGAAGGCAGTTTACATTCAATCCTTTTACCAAATAATGTATATCGGAATTTTGCAATTACGTCATAAATTAGATTATTAAATTTTAATGGGAGAAACTTTCCTATTTTAAAAACTATTAGCATCCCGCCTAATTCATCCGCAATTTTTAGAATCGCTTCACTTTTAAAATATGGATATCCATTTTCGATTAGAACAACAGAATCAAAATTGTCTTTATTAATATTTAATTGTGAGAAAATCTGACCGGCTAAATCGGATTGTAAATGGGTAAATTTGTATTTCTTTTTGCGGTCAATTTTAAGCAGCAGGTTTACAAACGCATTGCATAAATTACAAACACCGTCAAATATTATTATATCATACGGTATTTTATTATTGATTGCTCAACTCTTCATATTTTTCCGGATCCAAATATAATTTCATCAGATCAATTCTGGTTTTATCAGATCGGAGTATTACAATTTTGAGATGTTCTATTGTTATTGTTTCACCTTTATCAGGAATTCTTCCAAGCTGCGACGTGATGTAACCGCCTATTGTTTCGTAATCACCTTCAGGAATCTTCAAATCGTATTCTTCATTAATATAATCAATTTCAACTTTTCCGCTTACAACGTACGTTAAGTTATCTACTTGTTTGAAGACGTGTTCATCAACGTCATATTCATCCTTAATTTCACCAAGCATTTCTTCAATAATATCTTCGACAGTAACTATACCAGCCGTACCTCCGAATTCGTCGATTACTATCGCTATCGAAACTCTTTTTTCAAGAAACTCATTCAACATTTCAAGAGTTTTTTTAGAATCAGGAACAAACACTACTTCGCGCACAACGCTATTCAAATCCTTCGGAAAGCGAAACATATCGTATGCAAAAACAACCCCTTTGATGTTGTCAAGATTTTCTTCATAAACCGGAAGTTTTGAATAACCGGAATCAATAAAAATCTTAAGCGCCTCTTCAATCGTACTGCTGATTTCAATTCCAACAATGTCGGTGCGCGGAGTCATAGCTTCGTAAACCCGCTGTTCACTAAGGTGCATTACCTTATTGATAATATCACTCTCATCTTCACCAACGTTTCCGGCTTCGTAACTTTCATTCAATAAAAATTGAAGATCTTCTTTATCAAACAAATGTGAAATTGTCTCTTCATTCAAGCTGCTGGGTCTTGTCAGTTTGTTTGAAAGTAAAGCCGTTACTTTAACTGCCGGGTAAATTAAAAAATAAACGATTCTAATCGGAACAACCGAAAATATGATGAACGAATCTGCAAACTCGCGGGCAAGATACTTTGGAATCAATTCTCCGAATAATAGAAGCACAATGGAGGAAGCTGCCAATATCTCAAATTCATTCCAGCCGAAAGCAAAGGTTAAAACGATTGTTATCAGAGAAGCAAAAGCAATATTGATGATGTTGTTCATTATCAATATTGTTGAAAAAAAATTTTGCGGTTTGTTAATAAAGAACAAAGCCTGTTTGGCTGCAAAATTATTTTTCCGTGCCCTAATTTCTATTTTAATTTTATTGGCAACTACAAATGCTAATTCCGAAGAAGAAAAAAATGCGCTAAGTAAAATTAATATTAGAAGTCCAATAAACTCGGTTGCCATTTAATAAACCTTATCAACTTTATTATTTTTTACAATATAGGAATAACTTTCGCCGTCTTCTTTAAAAATTAGTTCCACATCAATTAAGTTATTATAATTAAAATCGGGTACAAGTTCATATCCATACAATGATGAGAAAATTAAATCAAACTTATTTTCGTAATCAGGTTTAATTTCAATTTTCACATTCGGTTTTATTAGGAAAATCATTCTGTCATTTTGATAAATTTTAACTGCTTCTAGTTTTGATTCATTGATATCGAAATCGGAATTCTCTTTAAATACCAGATCTCCAGTAATATGAAATTTCGGATCACCGCCCGGCATAAGGTTAACCCAACTGTAAATGTTCGAAGATTCTATTTGGTTTTCAATCATAGATAATTCACCACTGCTCGAACAAGAGCCGATGGTCAAAACCAAAATCAAAAATGATATAATTTTAATATATCTCATAAATTCTCGAAATAAATTATTCCCACAACACTAGCAATATAAAGCATAATGTTCAAAATCATCGGTACATCCGTAAGCATTACTTCAGTTGCGTTTTCTCCAATTGCTTTACGATAGACCAAATACATGTATCTAAAAACTCCGAACACAACAAAGATGGTAGTAAATACTAATTTCTCGGTGCCAAATTCCGCAATTGTTCTATCAGAAACCGAATAAAGTGCATAACAAATTATTACCCCGGCAGCGCTCGTAGAGGAAATCTGATCTAAAAATCCTTGGCTGTATTCGTTCAGAACTCTTCTGCTCGATTCATCTTTATGAGCAAGTTCAGATCTCCGTTTCATTATTGCAAGAAATAGCGAAATAAATAGTGTAGTTAAAATCAGCCATTTGGAAACATAAACATCAATCACAAAGGCTCCGCCGAGTACACGCAGCATAAAACCGGCTGCAATGCACAATAGATCAATAATTACAATGTGTTTAAGAACGGTGGTATAAAAAATATTGAGAATAATATAGAAAAGAATTGTTAAGAGAAAACTTATGGGAAAAAGAAACAGCAATGGAATTATTGCAATGAAAATAATTACAACTACCGTCCATGCACTGCTAACTTTAATTTCGCCGCTTGCAATCGGTCTTGATTTCTTGCTGGGGTGCATTCGGTCGGAATCAGCATCAATAATATCGTTAAATACATAAATGAGACTTGAGGCAAGTGAGAAAGTAAAAAATGCAAGCAGCACATCAATAAAGTAATTTAAATCCAGCAAATGCTGAGAAAAAATAAGGGGGGCAAAAACAAAAAAGTTTTTGATCCAATGAGAAATTCTAATTAGTCGTAAATAAGGATAAATCCTCAAAAGACCACCGTTTCTTCGTAAGCACCAAAATGCACTTTTAGCTGATTTACCATTTCTCCTAAAGTAACATAATTTTCCGCAGCGGTTATAAATACAGGCATTAAATTTTTTCCATCCCTCACTGCAGCATCAATCTCATTTAGAGAGTTTTGAACTGCGCCGATGTTTCTGCTCTGTTTCAATTCCGCAAGTCTTTCTTTCTGTTTAACTTCAACTTCCGGAGAAACTTGTAAAATTGGAATTTCTATTTTTTCGTTTTCTTCAACAAATTCATTAACACCAACAACAAATTTTTCTTTTCTTTCCAATTCTTTTTGATATTGGTAAGCTGCATCAGAAATTTCTTTTTGAAAATAACCGGATTCGATTGCCGGAATAACTCCGCCTAGTGAATCTATTTCATCAAAAATTTTATTAGCCTGTTCTTCCATTTTGTTTGTTAATGATTCAACATAGTAACTGCCGCCTAACGGATCAACTGTGTTAATGATGCCGGTTTCATAAGCCAGCAGCTGTTGTGTTCTTAATGCAATCTTAACTGCCTTTTCACTTGGAAGCGCGAGAGTTTCATCCATTGAATTTGTGTGGAGAGATTGTGTTCCGCCTAAGACCGCAGCCATTGCCTGAAATGCAGTTCTAACAATATTGTTCTCAGGCTGCTGAGCAGTTAATGTACATCCGGCAGTTTGAGTGTGAAACCTTAACCAGCAGCTTCGTTCATTCTTTGCGCCGTATTTTTCCTTCATTCTTCTCGCGTAAATTCTTCTGGCTGCTCTGAACTTGGCAATCTCTTCAAAGAAATCGAGATGGGAATTAAAAAAAAAAGATATGCGGGGAGCAAACGAATCTACATCCATTCCCCTTTCAATACAAGCTTCAATGTATGCAAATCCATCTGCCAAAGTATAAGCTAACTCTTGAACCGCAGTCGAGCCGGCTTCTCGAATGTGATATCCGCTAACAGATACCGGATTCCATTGCGGTACTTCGGCTGTACAGTATTCGATCATATCTGTAATTATACGCATTGAAGGAGAGGGTGGATATATATATTCCTTCTGAGCAATGTATTCTTTCAATATATCATTTTGTAAAGTTCCGCGTAATTTTTCAAATCCTATATTCTGTTTTTTCGCGATAGCTAAATAATAGGCGAATATCATAGCTGCCGGAGAGTTAATAGTCATTGAAGTAGAAACTTTAGCAAGAGGAATTTCATTGAATAATATTTCCATATCGGCAAGGGAGGAAATCGACACTCCGCATATTCCAACTTCACCTTCGCTAAGCGGATCATCTGCATCAACTCCCATTAATGTTGGTAGATCGAATGCAACCGATAATCCCGTCTGACCGTTTTTCAAAAGGTATTTAAATCTTTCATTTGTATCTTCGGGAGATCCAAAACCGGCAAACTGCCTCATGGTCCAAATCCTGCCTCTATAACCATTCGTGTGAATTCCCCTGGTATAAGGAAACTGGCCTGGAAATGCTAGGTCTTCAGTGAAGTTGATGTCGGCGATATCATCCGGGTCATAAAGACCTTTAACGGGTTCGCCCGAAACCGAAGTAAATTTCATTCCGGTTGTTTTTGCATCGGATAAGGATTTTACATATGCTTCTTTATAATTTTTATATTCGTCTAAATTCATTTTTTCTCCACATAATTATTACTAGCCGCTGCTAAAACAATTAAAATAAAAAACTAGTTATGTTCTTCCAAATCGTTTATCTAGCTCCTCTAAAGGAATTTTAATTACAATCGGTCTTCCGTGCGGGCAAACATAGGGCATTGATGTTGCAAACAGTTTATCGACCAACACCCTCATTTCCTGCTCATTTAATTTGTCCCCGGCTTTTATTGCAGCTTTGCATGAATAAGATTTTGCAATGTTGTCTTTAACATCAAGCTGTTTTTCTCTTTGATTAGTTTTGTATTCTTCAACAATGTCTAACAAAACTTGAGCTTCAGTACCTACTTTTACATCATCGGGCACTCCGGTGATAACAACCGAATTCTTACTGAAAAATTTAATTTCGAATCCCAATTTTTCGAGAAAAGATTCAAGTTCTTTGAGCAGTGCATAATCTCCGGGATCTAATTGAAGAGTTGGAGAAAAGATCAACTGCTGAGAAAAAGGTAAATTGGCGGAAAATGATTTAAGTGCTTTTTCGTAAAGAATACGCTCATGTGCAACGTGCTGATCAATTATCATCAATCCGCTTTTAATTTGGGACAAAATATATTTGTTGTGAAGCGAAAAAAGGAATCTCGAAGCGAGTGATGATTCTGATTGTGATGAAGAACCTGAATGATATGTCTCTTTAACGGACTGCTCATTAAACGGATGATCCAAATTTTGATCTTTCGGTGATGCTTTAATTTCGCGATGTATTGAGCCG
>JAENZU010000124.1 GCA_016841125.1 Melioribacter sp.
CATCAATATTCGAGATCGGCAATTTTACTTCAGTATAATAAGGCTTCCCGGATGAAATTACCTTTTGGAAAGCAGCAATCTGATTTTGGGCAACTTCTGCAGAAAGTATATCGGTTATTTTTTTACCGAGTATTTTATTTTTGGTCAGGTTAATAGCATAAGCTCCGTAATCGTTTACATATTGATATCTATATTCTTTATCAACAATAAAAATTACATCATGTGCTGATTCGGCAAGTGTCCTATATTTTTCGTCACTTTTCAATAATTCGTTTTCAGCTTTTTTACGGCTTGTAATATCCCTAACAATAGCGAGAATATATTTTTTATCGGATAATTCAATTCCATTAAATTTCACTTCGGTATCGAACAATGCGCCGTCAATTCTCTTTAGCGTCCATTCAAAATTTTGCGGTTTCCCTTCAATTGCCAGTTTAATTTTTTCAAGAATCTTTTTTCGTGAATCACTGCCATCCGCTTGTGCCGGCGGCGAAAAATTATAGATTGGCTGGTTAATTATTTGCTGCCTGCTGCAGTTGAACATTTTGAGTGTGGTGGGATTGCAGTCAATGAATTTCTCACCTTCCATCATGAATATAGCATCTTCGGCAGATTCAAATAGCGTTCTGTATCTTTGTTCGCTGGCTCTCAGTGACTTTTCAAACTTAATTCTGTCAGTAATATCATTGGAAATAACTAAAATGCATTCCTTCCCGTCATCCAATGTTATTTTTGTTTCTTTTAATTCAGTGTAAGAGATTGAACCATCTTTTCTCAAATCTTTTTCAACATGATGAAGGGTTTCTCCGCCCAATATTCTTTTAATGTTTTCTTCAACTTTATCATAATTTTCGGGGACAACTAAATCATGAGTTCGCATTTTAAGAAATTCTTCTTTGTGATAGCCGAAAGAGAGGCAGAGTGCATTATTTACATCTAATATATTTCCCTCTTTGTCCTCAAGCATTATACCTACCGGCGATAAATCAAACAGCGCCCTGTATTTCTGCTCACCCTGATCCAAAAGGTCCTGAAGAAACTGAGCGTCTTTCAAAGTCTGGATTGTAATAGACTCCGTCTCAGAAATACCTGCTTTTTTTCTGAGGAGTTTATTTTCCAGTTTTACCTTTTCAAGTTCGTTCAGTATTTCTTCTTTAGATTTCGGCACTCTAATGGAGCTATTATGATTTTTTATTGAATAATTTCTCAGGAGAATTTAGTAAATTTTTCCAATAGTTATAATACAAAGTTGAGTGTCTTGATTTCTATCACTTTTGTGTTTCAGCAAAAATTACCATTTTAATTACTGAATTTGTCAATTTAACAATATACATTTGGTAAAAGGATGAAAAAATTAATTCACATTTGGACAATTACTGCGGTCACTTTGCTGATTACGACTCTATATTCTCAAACTGATTATGATTCAATCAAAAACCAGGTTTCTTCAATTAGTAAAAACCAGGAAAATCTTGAGCACAGGCTGGATCAGATTGAGAAATCGATTGACGATATTATTTGGCGCCAAAATCTAGGGGATGTTTGTTACATCGATAAAGTTTATATGACGGGACCTCCTCTATGGAAAGAAAAAAATCCAACAGCCCAAGGCGCTGGTAATCCCGTAAAATTTTGGTCATATATTTTCATTCCCAAAGATCTTGATCAATCAAAAAAATATCCTTTGATTGTTTTTCCTCACGGCGGGGTGCATAGTAATTTTTCAACTTACTACACTCACATTGTTAAAGAATTGATTTACCAGAAATATATAATAGTTGCCGCTGAATACAGAGGCAGTACCGGTTACGGAAAAGAACATTATGAGAAAATTGATTACGGCGGCTTAGAAATTGAAGACGTAAACTCGAGCAGAAAATATATGATTGATAATTATGATTTTGTTGATGAAGATCGAATCGGAATTATTGGCTGGAGTCACGAGGGTTTGATTGCACTGATGAATATTATTGAGCACCCAGAAAATTTTAATGTTGCTTTTGCAGGCGTTCCGGTAAGTGATTTAATTGCACGTATGGGATATAAAACTCAAGATTACAGGGACCTTTATTCGGCAGATTATCATATCGGTAAAACCGCTTACGATGATGTTGAGGAATACAAGAGAAGATCCCCGGCGTGGAATGCGCATAAACTTCAAACACCTCTGCTCATCCACACTAATACAAACGATGCCGACGTGAATGTGCTTGAAGTTGAACATCTTATTAAATCTCTTAAAGCTGAAGACAAGAAATTTGAATATGAGATTTTTAAAGATATACCCGGCGGACATTCATTTGACAGAACCGATACAAAAAAAGCGAAAGAAATTAGAGTAAAAATTTATTCTTTTCTCAGCAAATATTTAAATCCCGTAAGAACAATAAAATCAGTTTCTGATATAAACAAAGCAGCCTATTTTAATGATTAGCTGGAGATATTATGAACGGTAAAAAAACAATATTAGTAACCGGGTCAACCGATGGTATTGGTAAACAGACAGCACTTGAACTTGCAGAAATGGGGCATAGAGTTTTTATTCACGGAAGAAACAAGCGCAAATGCGAATCTGCTATTGAATATATTATTAACCAAGTGCCTGATGCGGACCTGGGATATTTTATATCTGATTTTGCTTCGCTCGATGAAGTGAGGTCGATGGCTGAAAAAATAAATAGTGAAATTGAAACGCTGGATGTTTTGATAAACAATGCCGGCATTTATATGAAGAAGAGAGAGTTGAGCAAAGACGGGTACGAAATGACCTTTGCCGTAAATCATCTCGCTCCGTTTCTTCTTACTAATTTAATATTAGAGTTGATAAAAAAATCGGATGACGGAAGAATTATAAATGTCAGCTCGATAGCAAGCCAAAGAGCCGTACTCGATTTTGATGATCTGCAGGCTGAGAATAATTTTGACGGATACTCTGCTTATGCTTTATCAAAATTAGCAAATATTCTTTTCACTTATGAATTGGCTGAAAGACTTGATGACACGAACGTTACGGTAAACTGTCTGCATCCTGGTGTTATCAGCACAAAACTTCTGCACGTCGGATTTGGAATGGGGGGCGGAAGCCTAAAAGAGGGGGCTGAAACTTCTGTTTATCTGGCATCATCTCCCGAGGCAAAAAATTATACGGGAAAATATTTTCTTTCCAAGAAAACGGTACCCACTTCATCCGTTACGTATGACAAAGATGCCCGAAAAAAGTTGTGGGAAATAAGTGAAAAGTTAGTTAACCTAAATTAAACGGAGGTTGGTTTGGAAGTTAATGAAGCGATCCTCACGCGAAGAAGTATCCGCAAGTTTATCGATAAAGAAATTAATCAGGAAACACTTCTTGAAATTATTAAAGCCGGAATGTACGCTCCATCTGCCAGAAATTTTCAGCCGTGGCAATTTATAATTATCACAAACAGAAAATTGTTGAGCAAAATACCGGATGTTCATCCTTACGCTGAAATGGTGCCCGATGCGGCTCTCGCGGTTTGTGTCTGCGGAGATTTGTCGATTGAGAAATCTCCCGAATACAACGCCGTAAATTGTTCTGCCGCAACTCAAAATATGCTGTTATCGGCGCGCTCTTTCGGAATCGGTTCCGTATGGCTCGGGGTTTATCCGCGGGAGGAAAGAATAAACGGATTGAAAAATTTGCTTTCGCTCCCCGATTATATTTTACCGATCTCATTAATTGCTTTTGGTTACCCTGATGAATTCAAATCCACACCCGATAGATTTTTGCCCGACCGTATTCACACAAATTCGTGGTGACATTTTGTATATTTTTCGGGCTTGTTATCGATAGTACGATATTACTATATTGCATAAAATTATTACAAATATTCGGAGGATTTTAGATTGAGATTTTCAAGTAAATTTGCTGCAGCAGCACTTATTTTTATTTTGTTGGCAGGCTGCAATTCGAACACAAGCTCTGCTGCCGATGGTATGTGGCTTACAAATTTAGAAGACGCGGTTCAAAAGGCTAAAGCAGAAAATAAATATGTATTAGTTAATTTTACCGGTTCAGACTGGTGTAAATGGTGCATAAAGTTAAATGACGAAGTTTTCTCGAAAGAAGAATTTCAAAAATATGCCGATGAAAATTTAGTTTTAGTAAAACTGGATTTCCCTCGAAATATTGAACAAAGTCCGGAAGTGAAAAATTATAATGATAAATTGATGAGGCAATTCGGTGTTAGAGGATTTCCTACGATATTTATTCTTAACAGTGACGGAAAAGCGGTGGCACAGACTGGTTATCAGCCCGGCGGGGCGGCGGTTTATGTAGATCATCTGAAAGGTTTAATCAAAAGTTAGATTTATTTTTGAATTTTAGAATAGAGCAGATTTTGCATGCAGCATCATCTGCACTTTTTTTTGCGTTTTGAACTTTAGAATGTCGAACTATAAATTTTTGCTAAAAGTGATTCGTTTTCAATTAGATCTTTTACTTCAGCAAAAGGAATCTCAAATTTAATCTCTCCCATAGAATAAGGGGCAACCTCATACGAATTAAACAAGAACGTTAAATATTTATCCGTAATTAAAAAATTTTCCGGCAGATAAAACCGATTATTTTTAAACCAGTACCCTTCATCATCTAATGATCGACTCGGATCAATCTCATACTTTTCTCTGAATGTTCTCTCAGCGATTTCCAATATTTTGGTATAAGCCGATTTACCGAAAAGTTCATTTAATTGAATTTGATGTCCGCTAACCAAATCATAATTGAAATAGCTGTACGTAGTATTCGGATGAGCGCCGCCGGTAAAGGAAAATTCCTCAAACTCAAATGAGAAAATTGAATTTTTGTTGAAGCTGACTTTAACATCCCGATCAACTTCCCATGATTGAGGTGAATCCGGAAACTCCCGCTTAAAATTTTGATACTCGGTTAAAAAATGTTTAGCCATTTCCTCGAAAGATTCAAACTCCTCTTCACCGATCACAGGTTTTTTGATCATAACATAAATTTTATTTTGAATCATCAAGACTAAACTATCGGAACCTGGATTTGATAATTCAGGATATTCTGCTGATATTTTTGCGCAAGAGGCATCATTATCTGAGCAATCCCCATATTCTCGCGATTCTTCCGCCATTTTGAATTGGATCGGTTGATTCTCGACCGGTTTACTTTTTGAACACGAAACTATAATCACCACAAAAAGTGAGAGTAAAATTATTCTGTAAAAGTACATCAGTTTTCCTATATGATATTAATCACAAAGTTAAAAATAATTATTTACTTTTTGATAAAAAGATTTGATATTTATATTTATGGATGCTTATATCTAAGTTGTAAAATTATTTATTAATACTTAAGTGAGGAGATGATGAAATTAAAACCGCTTTTGGAGACAGGATTTTTAGTAATACTTTTATTAACCTCCCTTTCGGCACAGACAATTCCATACAATACATTAGGAACTTGGACTAATAATGGGGTTCCTAATTATTTGGAACCTTCGAACGATAATTTAGGTACCGGATTTATTTCCAGATTGCGCGCTTCACTTAAAGATAGGCAGCGGGTTCCGGTTGTTCATCCGGAATATCTTTCCGATGATGTTCAGACAAATTTATTCGTTACAGAAGTTTGTGATGTCTGGGTGACATTCGTTGATGAAGGTGCCGGATACAAAAATGCTCTCGGATTCTACACTTATAACGCTGCATCCCCGCCGGCATCGATAGCGGATATTCAATCGACCATGACGCTGATCTTCCCGAATGTTTCAAAAGTAAATAGCGGCGGGGGTCTGGTTGCCGGTAATAAAGTTAAGATCGGAACTTTTCAGCCGGGAACAGTGATTGGCTGGTTTCTTGTCGCAAACGGATTTAGAAACGGAAATGTCGGCAATGGTCATTGGCTTCTATTTTCAGATAGACAGTTAAACCCCGAGAGTAATCCATCGAAGAAACAGCACAATGTACTCTTGAGAGATGAAATTACCGGGAGAGTGCTTTTAACATTTGAAGATATCCGAAGAGATTACGGAAGCTGTGACGAAGATTTTGAAGATGCTATCTTTTTTGCAACCGCCAACCCGGTTAGTGCAATCAACTACGACGGAATCGTTCCGATTGAAAATCCGAACCCCGATAACTACGCGAACATTGCTTTATCAAAAACTGTTAACAGCAATAATCCGAGTGACGGTGAATCTATTACGTACACCGTTACTGCAAGCAATATTGGTCCCGATAATGCCACCAACATTAAAATAATAGATTTATTGCCGGAGGGTTTGGCACTCTCTTCAGTCATTACTTCAAACGGAAATTATGATGAAACGTCAGGCGTATGGCTCATCCCTTCGTTAAATAATGCTTCTGAGGCAACACTTCAAATTACGGCAGAAGTAACAATTGAGAATATCAGTCACGCTGCATTCGATTTGGGTGCTGCATTCGATTATAATATATTTTTATTCGGCGATCTTTCACAGCCCTCATCTGATACCGAGGGTAAAGTTGCAGTAGGTGGAAACGCATATTTGTCCAATTACAGTATCGGCGATCGGCTGCCGCCTAGCAGCGGAACCGAAGACGTATTTATTGTAGGCGGAAACTTAACTTATTTAAGCGGTACGGTAACCGGCGGGAATGTTGTATACGGAATCGGTACCAACTTACCTGAGGATGCTGTAACAATTGTGGATGGAACTCTCCGGCAGGATAATGTAATTGATTTCGACGCGGCACAATCGCATCTGACCTCACTTTCTAATTCATTAACTGAATACAGCGAAAACGGTTCCGTTACTTTTCAAAATAACGGACTGAACCTAATTGGCAGCGATCCTTATTTAAATGTATTTAATGTCGACGGTCCCGATATGACAAATGCAACTTCGTTTACCGTTGCCGTGCCGAATGGTTCTGTTGTGCTAATTAATGTGAGCGGGGAAACAATTGAATGGGGCGGGGCACTAACAATTTTAGGTACTGCAATCAGCAACGTTCTTTACAACTTCAACCAGGCTTTATATCTCGATATCGAAGGCATTGATGTTAGGGGTACAATATTAGCCCCGTATGCATTGGTGGAATTCCCATCAGGTGTCGTCAACGGTCAGGTTATTGCCAAATCTGTAATGGGCGTTGGGCAATTTAATTCCGGTGACAACAACGTTACACACTTTAGAGGTATGATCCCGGTAAGTGAATCAATATTAAACTCCGCCGAAGTTTTAAGTTTAGATCAAATTGACGAGATACCTGAAAACAATTCTGCCGAAGTGGAAATTACTATTGCCGGGTACAGCGATCCCGGAAATACCGGAAATGTAAATTGGCAGTTAACCAGCAATTTCGGGAATGATGAAATTGTTTGGGACATGATATTCGATAATGGCGGAAATATACTTACAGGAAATTGGGGCGGAAATATTTATCGATCAACCGATGAAGGTTTGACCTGGAATCTCTTGAATGGTTCAATGAATGTGAATTTTATTTGGGAATTGGAAATGATCGGCGGCGACATCTATGCCGGAACCGATGATGGCATATTCAAATCAACCGATGACGGTGCAACCTGGGTTTCTGCCGGATTGACAGTCAAAGATGTACGGGGTATCACTTTTAACGGGAGTACGATTTTTGCCGGCACCTGGGGTGACGGAGTCTTTAAATCCGATAACGGCGGTGCGGCATGGACTTCTGTTAACTCAGGACTTACCACACTCTTAATTCATGCTATGGCTGTAAATTCCAAAGGTGATATTTTTGCCGGCAGTTTTGGAGAGGGGATCTTCAAATCGACTGATAGCGGCGCAAGCTGGACGAATTTAAATATGGCTTCCGAATTTGTTTGGTGTGTTGCCATAGACAACGCTGATAACATTTATGCCGGAACATACGGCGACGGTGTATTCCGGTCGCTCGATGACGGAGCGAGCTGGTTCAATATAAACGGAAATTTACCCGCAACTCATATTTATTCGATAAGTATTGACCAATCGGCAGTAGTTTATATAAGTTCGTGGACCGGCGGAGTATTTATTCTTAATGAGGGCGGACTCGAAACAACCGAACAAACTTGGGGATCGCTCGGCATGGGCGGAATTAAAGTTAGTTCTATTCTTGTGAGAACCGATAACAGCGTGCTGTATGCCGGTACAAACGAAGGAAATTTTTATGCTAACTCAAATCCATTGGTTTCGGTAAAACCCGAACTTGATCTTGCTCCATCAGAATTCAGTTTGGAACAAAATTACCCGAACCCCTTCAACCCATCCACTAGAATAAAGTTTGCAATACCCGAAAACGGTTATGTATCTCTTGATATTTGGGATA
>JAENZU010000125.1 GCA_016841125.1 Melioribacter sp.
TTAATGACAACGGCGAAGTTATTTTTTCATTAAATTTTAATTATCTTAATAATCAACTATTGGCAAATTTGAATTTTAACAACTGTTTAGTAAATTTACCAAGTGGAAATAATCTTTATCCAACATTCTCAAACGGTGGAATTGGCGGCGTAGTTTCTGTTTCCGAAGTTGAAGAGTTACCGGGAGCTTACAGTTTATCAAATTTTCCGAATCCGTTTAATTCGCAGACAAATATTATATTCAATATACCAATAAACACTAATGTGACTATTGAAATATTTAACATGCTTGGGGAAAAATTAGAAACTTTAGCAGACAAATTTTTCCATTCAGGTTCTTACCGGATTGCTTTTAACGCTGAAGGCTATTCCAGCGGTTCTTATTTTTACAGATTGAAAACATCAACAAAGTCTATTACAAAAAAGTTTTTATTAATTAATTAACAATTCATAAATATAAAAGGATGGCATAATGAAAAAAGCACTACTCTTTATTGCGATGTTAGTTTTATCTGCATCCTTGTTTGCTCAAGAAGTCGATATACAGATTTCTGTAACCGATGGTGTTGCTACACAAAATCTTAATTTTGGTTTAGACCCAGCAGCAACTGACGGAATTGACGCAGGACTTGGCGAACAGGAACAACCCCCAACACCTCCAGCAGGTGTATTTGATGCCCGTTTTGTAGGGACCAATATTGGTCTAGGAACAGAATTGGGTCAAGGCGTATTAAAAGATTACCGCAGTGGTGATGGTAATGAAATCGGCGATCGAGTTCATGAAATTTATTTCCAGGTAGGCAGCGGCACTGGAATTACTATCAATTATAATCTGCCTGACAACGTTACAGCAGTTTTGCAGGATGTAATTACCGGCACATTAATTAATGAACCTATAAGCGGTACCGGAAGTTATGTGCATGCTATTCCTGCTTTAACTAATCTTAAAATGACAGTTAGTTATGATCTCGGATTAACAATTGGCTGGTGTAATCTGCAGTGGCCGCCTACGGCAAATATAAATACCGGCGGTTCATTTTCTGCATATGCTCAAATTTGGGTTGACGGTTTAACCAGTGCCCCAGGTGCCGGAGCCGGCATCGATGCATGGATTGGCTACAGTGATCAGGATACCGATCCTTCAACGTGGACAAACTGGGTACCTGCAGTATTTAATGTAGATGCTGGAAATAATGACGAGTACTTTGCATCAGTTGGTTCATCTCTTCCTGAAGGAACCTACTATTATGCTAGCCGTTTTAGCTTAAATAGCGGTCCGTACGCATACGGCGGTTACAGCACAGACGGCGGCGGCTTTTGGGATGGAACAGCTTATACTTCCGGTGTATTAACAGTTTCAACACCTTATACAATTTTATGGGAAAAATCTGCAGCCAATACAACTTTACCGGCATGGTTCTCAGCGAGTGGAAATACAGAGAGAGGATTTGCTTACGGGAATAATCGAGTTTATGTTGTTAGCAGAAACGGCGGTACATTTGTAAAAATTATGGATGCAACGAACGGTGACGATGTTGGAGACTTATCCGTTACAGGCGTTTCCGGCGGAACTTTTGGATTAAATGATGCTGAAGTAACCTCCGACGGAAAGATATTTGCATGTAATCTTACTACGAATTCATCAACTTCTCCATTCAAAGTTTATATGTGGGATAATGAATCTGCCGATCCTGTTAATGTGATATCATTAACAACCACAACTTCTTACCGCTTTGGCGATAAATTCTCTGTTATCGGATCTGTTTCAGACAATTCTGCTGTTATCTATGCTTATGCTTCTGCTCTAGATAAATACTACAAATTTACAACTGCAGACAATGGCGCAACGTGGACTCCAACAGAAGTTACAGCCTCTAACGGAAACTCAGGTTCTACGGCAGCAATTGGTCCTAAAATAACAGGCGATTCAGAAGTTTATATAAATTCAAACGGAAGAAACATTGTGCGCCATCAAGCTGACGGTACTGCAATTGATACTGTGTCCGGCGGATTGATTCCAACCGGCAGCAATGCTGTACGTTATCTTTACTACACAGGTGACGGAAATGAATATGTTGTAACATTCCTTTACGGAGCAGGTAAGGAATATGCTGAAGTTATTGATGTTACCGGAGGTTCGGGTAATGCTTCTTATTATTCAACTACTCCTTCACTCGGATCAAACGGTAATGGAAATGGTGCAGGTGATGTTGCTTTCAGCAGAAATGGAAATGGTACATTCGACATTTTTGTTCTTTCCACTAACAACGGTGTTGGCGCATACAGATTTAATATTCCTGCAGGCCAAATCGGGTTTGCCAATTTACAATCTCCGGCAACCGGCTCAATCACGGAAGGTGAATCTTTAACTGCTTACGGTCAAGTATGGGCTGATAATTTAACAAATGGTGCAGGTCAAGCACTTGGTGTTTATGCTTGGGTTGGTTACAGCTCAACTGATACCGATCCCAGCACGTGGACAGACTGGATGCCTGCATCATACAATACCGATTCAGGAAACAATGATGAATATATGGCTGCCTTCGGTAGCGATCTTACACCCGGAACATATTACTACGCATTCAGATATGTACTTGAAAACGGAATGTACGCTTACGGTGGTACAGACGGTATTTGGAACGGAACTAATAGTGTTTCCGGTGTTCTTACCGTTAATGCCGATTTGGTAGATCCTACCAACCTTACTGCTACTGTTGATCCTCAGGTTCCAAAACGAGTTGACCTTGCTTGGGATGATAATTCCGTAAACGAAACAGGCTACTATATCGAAAGACAACTTGGTCCTGCTGATGCTTATGCGGTTATAGATTCAGTTGGCGCAGATGTTCAGTCTTACATCGACACTAGTGTTGAAGATCTTACAGAATATACTTACCGAGTCAATGCATATAATGCTAACGGTGTATCAGGCTACAGCAATACTGCTACTGTTACAACTCCTATTCCGGTTGAACTTACTAGTTTTGCTGCAACTGTCGGCGATGCTTCAGTTTTAGTGGAATGGAAAACGGCAACAGAAATCAACAATAACGGATTCGATGTCGAAAGAAATATTGATGGAACTTGGAAATCAATCGGTCATGTAGCAGGTGCAGGCACCACTACAGAACCGAAAGAATACACATTCGTTGATCGTTTCGAAAAACAAGTTTATTCCGGAACTGTTGAATACAGATTGAAACAAGTTGATTTCAGCGGAACTTATGAATACAGCAATATTATTTCCGTAGAAGTTGACTTTACTCCAAAAGAATTCACTTTGGAGCAGAACTATCCTAATCCTTTCAACCCGACTACTAAAATTAAATATACGCTTCCATTTGAGAGCAGTGTCTCAATCCAAATTTACAACGCGATTGGTCAGATGGTAGCTGAAGTAGTTAATCAGGTTCAAAATACAGGTTACTACGAAGTTGAGTGGTCCGCTAAGAATCTGTCATCAGGAATTTATATTTATTCAATGAATGCAGAGTCTGCAGACGGTCAGCAAAACTTCAATTCTATTAAGAAAATGATGCTGATTAAATAATTTATCGAAAGCCGCTTTCGGGCGGCTTTTTTTTTATGAAGTCTATCATAATTACATTTCTATTAAGTTTTTCACTTTTCGCACAAATTCCTTTGGTGGAAAATAGCTTGACATTTTCATCCGGAGGAGTTTCTATTACGCTTAAGTTTGGAATTGATCCCACTGCAACCAATGGTCTAGATAGTCATTTGAATGAGTTTGAACTCCCTCCTTTACCGCCTTCAAGTGTGTTTGATATTAGATTTGTCGGAGCAACAATTGGGATTGATTTAGGCAATGGTACGTTGAGAGATTACAGATTTGGAGAACTGCCTGCTGCTCAATTAACAAATATTCATGAGATTTTTATCCAAAATGAAAATTCTGATACGTTAGAGATTGCATGGAACTTTAGAGAAGGAGTAACTGCAGAACTCACTGACTTTTTCGGCGGTACATTGGTTAATCTAATGATGTCAAAAATTGGTGAAGATCAGATTGTTAATCTGCAATTAAATAATTTAAAATTAACTGCAACTTACAATATAATTACCCAAGTGAAAGAAAGTATTATCTCAAATTCCATTTTGAATTCAGTAGTGCTTTATCCCAATCCATTTAATATCTCCACAAATATTTTGATTACTTCTGAAAAATCTAATACATTGGATATAAAATTATATAATTCAATCGGGATGCAATGCGAAAGCAATTTTTATTATTTGCATTCCGGTGAAAATATTATTCCACTAAGTTTCTCAAATTACGCTTCCGGAATCTATTACCTAGTTTTTTTATTGCCCAACGAAATAAAGACTTGTAAACTTATTTTAACAAAGTAATAAATATTGCTAGTGATTGATCAAAAAATAAATTGGTTGATTGAAAAGTTTCGTGGAATTATTTTGAAAACTGAGAGAGAATTATTTTAATCTCGTATCATCCAAAGAGATGTAGTCCCTTTTTCATCCCTTTGCAGTATTGGATGAAGTCGTTAACTGCAGTATATTCTTATAAATTCATAACTAGACTTATTCTGTTTCACTATTCTGTTAATATCTTGAGAAAATTTGAAGATTTTCAAGATTCTTATCAAAACAATTCTGAATTTTGATGAAAAACCGATATATTGTCTAAATAGAAAAGTTTGATTTTTCGCTTTCTATCTAGAAAAAATTACATGTAATTATAACCTCAGTATATTTACTGCATAAGAAATCAGTAAGAATTTCGGATACGTTTTACTGAATCTTGTTTTTCGGGTTGGCATCTTATTTGTTAAGTTATAATCGTAGTAAATTTTACATCCAATAACAAATAAATTGAAAATGAGCGTATCAGTTAGTATAAAAGAAAATGAAGTTAATTATCGCGAGGGAATTAACTCAGAAAATAAAAGTAACAAACTATATTCAAAAATGTTAGAAAAAGGAAAACAAATGGAATTGAAGAAGGGGAGCGACAATTTTGCTGTAAAACATCAAAACAAGGTTCTTGCTTTAGTTTACATAGGAGCTGCAGTTTTAGTCATAATCGTCGGGTTACGTGGTTTGGGTACGGTGGTCGGCGATATTTCAATAATACCCGATTTTCTAATTGATCCTGCTACCAGAAAGATCGATTCAAATTTTGTAATGTTTGCACTGATACTTGAATTTTTCATGCTTATTATGCTGTCTCTTACAACTTTCTTTATACCGCAGGAAGTTAAGCAAGAGAAAACAGTAGTGCATGATCTAAAATCAGTTGAACTTTACAAAGAAGAATTAGAAAAATTAAAAAATTATACTGCTTTGGAACTGAAGATGCTGCGTTCATATTTGGATGAATACGAGGAATTGTCCAGAAAAATGAACAAGATTCATACTGAGAATTTTGAGTCTATTAAGAGGATCGCAAGTAATTTAAAGTAGCAGTATAAAATTTTTTACGAGGAGCGTAAGATAAAAAATGAATAAAAATGTAGTTTATTTTGTTTTATACATTGTGATTTTAACCGAGTTATTGATTGTAATAACCGAGAGAGATGAATTGGAAGCAGTTGAGCATGAAATAAGAAATAAAATGTTGACTACGTTAGCTAAAATGTATAGTCAGCCGATTATTTTAAATGTTCCCCAAAGAGAATCCACTTACGATCTTAGTTCGAAGAAGGAAATGAGAGTTGTTTTGACTGCAGCTGGATTGGTCTCCGAAGCTGAAAAGCAGAATCTGCATTACGTTATTCAATTGGATGAAAATTCCAGGAAACCCGCAGACTGGCCTGAGGGAGGCTTGACACTAAACAATTCTAATGAAGAATTCAACATTATTAGGGATAATGGTAATGCAATATTCGTCTCCAAATTTGATAAAGAAGGTGAATATAAATTTAATGCATACTGCGAAGTTCAAAGATCTTTCCCTGCTTATTTACCAGATTATTTATTGGATTCACTGAAAGCAATGGTCGGGGAATTAAAATTAACGAGAAGTTTGGAAGAAGACTTTTTGGTGCTTGCTAAAAGCACTACCGGAGTTAGTAAAAAATCTGCTGAAGTTTCTTTTTAAAGGATGAGGATGAAAAAAGTAACTCAAATATTATTGTTAATTATTACGGTACTTGCTTCCATATCAGCTCAGACAATAGAAGTTGTAGATTCAATTGATGCTGTTATTTTAGAAAGTTTCCGCGTACCGGAAAATAGAAATATAGTTCTTACAAATATTTTAGATGTTGAATTTACTGCCGAGCTTTTTGATATAAATATGAATAAAGTAAAAGACTGCGACAACCAATGGCAGGATCCCGCAGCTTCTCAATTTCCGGTAAACGGTAAGAGAGGTAAGATGGTACAATTTTCAGTAAATGAACAAATTGATGAAGCCGGAGTATTCTTTATTAAAGTATCAATTAAATATAGTGATGAAGAATCTAAAAATAGTTTAGAAGCACTTTATAGAATCAATGTAAAATACCCGACACTCGCGTCAATAGTTAAACTAAGAGAATCCTATTACTATTCCGAAACAAAGACATTTAGTTTTGCTGCGCGCGAATTTTCGGAATTGCAAAACTATTCTTATACGGTTACTAATTCCGGCGGTTCAATTGTAGATACGGGAAATGGATCGCTGGTAAATTTAGATAAAGTGTTAAACGATGAAAATATGGTTGAACAAAACCTTACCGTAACCGGATTTTATAAAGGGAAGCAATTCAAGTACTTACTGCCGGGAACAAATGAACTTAAAGATTCAAAATGGAGTTTTAAGGTAAATAAACCTGAAATGGATCAGTTTGTGACCTGGAAAAAGCGAGGAGATGAAGGTAACAGAGTCATTAGCGTTTATAATGATAGGGCGATGAACTTCCTCTATCTTTATGTTGGTAAAACCCCAAACGGCTTTGCGGCAATTGCTCCAAAAGGAAGAAATCTCATTGTTACTTCGGAACCGAAAAATTTTGTTCAGAGTTACCTCGCCACTACTTCCGGTAAATTCCTGTTTGTTGATATTTTGGTTAATCCCGATTTTATTGAGCAGATGGAAGAATGCGGTGAACAAGAAGTTAGCTTAAATATTAAATTTATTACACAGTTCGGTGAAAAAGTTGATTACGATTATTATGCAACAGTCATTAATTAAAATTTGAGTTTGAACAATGAATAAGTATCTAAAAATATTTTTGATCACAGTATTCGGGTTGACAAGTTTTACGGCTCAAACCCTGGAAGAATACATTAGCCGAGTAGACCTCAAATTGCGAAAGGATAAGTCATATTTAAATCTAAATTATATTCTTTTAGAAGCTGATCCTGAAAAGGACGAATCCATAAAAGAATTACCTAGAGCTCATCGCGAACCGTACCAATTAAAATTTGATGACGCATATACGTATAAGCTGGTTTTCTTAAAAGACGGAATGGGAATGTCTAATATTTACCTATTATACCTGGATGAAATTAAACAGAATACCTCTGGTGAAGATAAACTTTTTGCCGCGGTAGATGATATTAAAAACGATACCTCTAAAGTTCTAAACTTTGAAGATATGTATACGCTAAAGTATGATTACCCTGAAAAATATTCGCATTTTACGACTATTCTAGAAAGTTATTTATACGAAGTGGATGATTCGGAAATACCGACATTGCTTCAGATAAATCCCGATGAAGACGTTAGAGCTAATTTAGGAACTTCCGCTAGAGACAATACAGATTATTTAAATTTTGCTCAGGTCAATAATTCACACTGGTATCCTAAAGAGGAAGAGGATAAAAGTTTTGCGAGAAGAAAGAGTACAGAGGAATCGCCGGTTAGATTGGATATTTCATTCGATCATTTAAGCTTTTCTCATGAAGTTATGGATATCATCTTTGGCGGATCATCTATTGAAGCTAATGTAAATAATGAAGTTTTAAATCTCCTCCCTTGGCAGGCATCAACAGTATCTGCAGGAATTAGAACTTTAATATCATTTGCCGAAAAGAGAGTAAGTCCCAAAAATTCTACATTTATTGATCTTAAATTTTTAGCAAGATTTAGTTATGATTCTAAGGATTTCTTTGATAAGCTTGTATTTGTAAGCAGCGATGAACCTTTATTGAATTTGCATAATGGTATTGTGCTTGATGCTACTTTAACCAGACCATTTTCACTCCCGTTTATAAATTTCTTCTTCTCATTCGGTGAAAAGAAATTTGATCACTTCAACTATATAGTGGAGCGTCCAAACCTGCCGTACAGTGTATCTTATCATTCATTTA
>JAENZU010000126.1 GCA_016841125.1 Melioribacter sp.
GATGATTCAATATTTATTGCGACTGATAAGGATGTTGAAGCATTTAATTGGTGCAAATCTAAATTTTCGGAGGATTCTAGGGTAAAACTCTACAATACCTCTTTCACAAATATCAATGTTATTTCAAAGATTGAAGATGTAAAACTATTCGACGGTATATTTGCTGATTTGGGAGTTTCTTCATTTCAGCTCGATAACGCCAAATCCGGTTTTACATATCGTGAAGATGCTGAACTCGATCTTAGAATGAACAAGTCTGAAGGCAAACCCGCCTGGACAATATTAAACTCATTCGATAAAAAGGAAATTGCGGATCTTATTTACCATTACGGTGAAGAAAAGAAGTCGCGGAAAATTGCAGATAGAATAGTTCAATTCAGACATACTGAGCCGATACGAAGAACTTCTCAATTGAAAGAAATAGTTGCAAGCGTTATACCACAAAAATTTTTGATGAACAGTCTATCAAGAGTTTTCCAGGCTCTTAGAATTTATGTGAATCATGAATTGGAAGAACTTGAGACATTTTTAGATAAATCAATTAAAATTTTAAAACCTGGTGGAAGAATAGTAGTGCTGACATATCATTCATTGGAAGATAGAATAGTTAAAGAAAAGTTCAAATTTGCGGCTTCGGATTGTATTTGTCCGCCCGAAATTCCGATATGTCAATGCGATAAAGAATCGGAAGTGAAAATATTAACTAAGAAACCAATTGTGCCGTCGGAGACTGAAGTTAAAAGTAACCCAAGATCTCGAAGCGCAAAACTTAGAGCAGCGGAAAAAATTTGAGCAGTAAAACTAAAAATACTTTTGTTAGAAATTTATTAATAGTGGCGGCGGTTGTTGCGTTAATGTTATTAGGCTATGTGATACTGCTGCAGGAAGTAAAAGAACTGAATAAAGAAAAGGTTGAAAAACAAGATCAACTTCATGAAAAAAACAACAAGATAAGGGAGAAGTTTGTAGAGATACAAAAATTAACTTCCGAAGACCGCATTGTGGCACTAGCCGCTGAAAAGCTGAATATGGTTAGAGCCGAAGATAACAATGACATATTACAGATAAGTGAAAATCAAATTTTGCAGATTGAAAGAATAATCAACAGGAAATATGAATAACTCCAGAGCCTTAGTTATTGTAATATTTTTTTTCGTAATCTTCATTATGCTTGGTATCAGGTTATTCAATATCCAGGTAGTTGAACACGAGCGCTATAAAAGAATAGCTGTTCGCCAGCAGGAAGATTCTTTAAGGATAAAAGCTGAAAGAGGAGTAATTAAAGATAGAAACAACGAAGTTCTTGCATATACAAAAGATGATGTTTCTTTTATTGCCTATACTCCCATGATCAAAAGCGAGGAGAAAATAGAAAAGATTGCAGACAAATTTTCTAAGGTTTTCGGGAATCCGAAAGAGCACTATAAAAGATTATTAAAAAGTGATAAGAAGCATATCTACATAGTTAAAAAAGCGCCGAAAGAGAAGGCTCTCCAGCTTAATGATTTTGTTGTTGACGGACTCATTAAGCAGGAAGATTACACGAGAATTTATCCATACGGCTCTTTAGCATCTCATCTAATTGGATTTGCAGACATCCAAAATAGCGGAATTACGGGTATTGAAAAATACTATGATGATTATCTTACAGGGGTTGACGGATTAATTTATGCCGAGCGCGATGTACTTGGTAGAATCATTTCAATAAAGGACGATCTTTCGAGAACGCCTGAACCCGGCTGCAATATTCAATTGACGATAGATAAAAATTATCAAAGAATTTTAGAAGAAGCTTTGCATCATGGTTTGGCGGAATTCAAGGGGAAATCTGCAATTGGGATAATTATGAATCCTAATAGCGGCGAGATTCTTGCAATGGCAAATTCACCAGACTTTGAACCGGAAAATTATAATAAGTATCCGAACAGTGTTAGAAGAAATATTGCGCTGACCGACCCGTACGAACCTGGTTCTACAATTAAAGCCGTAATAATGTCGATGCTTCTTGAAGAACAGCTGGTAACACCTAACGAAAAATTGGATACGGAAAATGGTGTATTCTCATACAGACGAGTGAAAATTAGAGATACACACCGCTATGATAAGTTAACAGTGCAGGAAATCTTTGAGCATTCCAGCAATATCGGGATGGCAAAACTAAGCGAAAGAGTTAGTGATAATAAATTTTACCGTTACCTGAGAGATTTTGGGTTTGGAAATCTTTCATCAATTGATCTACCCGGTGAAAGCAGCGGATTACTAAAAAAACCGGATCAGTATTCAAAAGTGAGCAAAGCTTTTATGTCTTTCGGATATGAACTTATGGTTACTCCGCTTCAATTGATTTCCGCATATTCCTCTATTATTAACGGAGGCACTCTATATAAACCGTACGTTGTTTCAAGAATCATTAAACCGAATGGGTTAACTGTAGAAGAGTTTGAGCCAATTAAAATTAGAAAAGTAATCAGCGATAAAACCTCTAACCGCATGCGTGAATTTTTGATAGGAGTAGTTGAAAAAGGAACCGGATCAGAAGCTCAATTACCTTTTGTGATGGTGGGAGGCAAAACAGGAACTTCACAAAAATTGATAAATAATAAATATTCCGCGAAAGAATATAATTCATCGTTTGTCGGATTTTTCCCTGCCGAGAATCCGCAAGTGGTTTGCCTTATTTTGGTTAATTCACCTGAAGTTGGCAGGTACGGCGGATTAGTTGCTGCACCGATATTTAATGAGGTGGCTTCAAAAATTATTGAAAACAATCCATCGCTGGTGCCCAAGAAAGAAAAAATTAAAAGGGGAAGACAAAACTTAGACAAATTAGTTCAGGCAATAAATGAAGATGTAATAGAATCTGAGCAATTAATTTCTCTTAACATTGGGGAACCGATCGAGGAGAATTCCAAACAATCAGATGAAATTGTTAATTATAATTTTATGCCGAATTTAATTCATAAATCTAAACGCGATGCGATTAATCAATTGACGGCGATTGGTATTGAATACTCAGTAAAAGGAAGCGGCAAAGTTATCAGCCAAAGTATTGCTGCAGGTTCGGAAATTAGAAACGGGCAAATCTGCAAAATCGAATGTGAAATTAAAACCAATGAATCTTTAATAAAGCTAAATTAATGCAGCTCACGGAATTATTAAATAGCGTCCGAGTTATTCAAGTTACCGGCAAACCTGAAGGGAAGGTAATAGAAAATATTACTATAAATTCTCGCGAGGTAAAACAAGGTTCAATATTCATTGCATTAAAAGGTTTTAAAACTGACGGTCACAAATATTTAATCGATGCGGTAAATTCTGGTGCTTCGGCAGTAGTAATCGAAGATGATTCTGCTATACCGGGTAAAGTTATTGAACAATCCGGCTGCACAAAAATTTTAGTTGAAAACTCGCGCAAAGCTTTAGCCGATATATCCCATATTTTCTACGGCAAACCCTCAGAGAAAATTAAATTGATTGGGATAACAGGCACTAAAGGCAAATCTACCACAGCATTTTTTGTGAAAAATGTTTTTGAAAAGAGAGGTAAAAAAACCGGGCTCATCGGTACTATAGCTAATTATATCGGGGATGAAGTAATTGAATCCAAACTTACCACACCCGAAGCCCATCATATAAATGAAATGCTGAGTCGGATGGTTTCCGCGGGTTGTGAATATTGTGTTATGGAAGTGTCATCACATGCTCTTGTTTTGGACAGAGTTAAAAACCTCGATTTTAATTATGTGGTTTTCACAAATATTACTTCGGATCATTTGGATTTTCACGAAACCTTCAATGAATATCTAAATGCAAAAAAAATACTTTTTGATAATATTCGGGCATCATCTATTGTAATTTGTAATGCCGATGACCCAAACTGGCAAAGGATAATCGCCGACTCCGAGGGGATAATTTACCTTTTCGGTTTTACCGATATAGCCGACTTCAAATTGCTCGATGCCGATTACAATCTTGATGGAACACACTTTAAAATTAAGTACCACAATAACACTACATTAATAGAAACAAAACTTATCGGAAAATTCACGCCTTATAATGCTGTTGCTGCGTATGCAGTTGCTTTACTCGAAGGAAACGAACCCGCTGATATTGCTGAGGGAATTAAAACAACACCGCAAGTACCCGGGCGTTTCGAAGTTATTTCGAGAGGGAATAAAAAAGTTATAGTCGATTATTCCCACACATCCGACAGCTTGGAACAGGCTCTGACATCTATCAAACATATTATCGATAAAGGTCGATCTATACACACAGTTTTTGGGTGCGGCGGTGATAGGGATAAACCAAAGCGACCGGTCATGGGTGAAATTGCAGAAAGATACAGCAATAAAATCTACATTACTTCCGACAACCCGAGAAGTGAAGATCCTTTTAAAATAATTGAAAATATCACGAAAGGATTAAAACTGCACAAACACAAAATTATTGAGAACCGCGATGAAGCAATAAAGACTGCCATTGAAGAGTCTGAAAGCGATGCAGTAATTCTTATTGCAGGAAAAGGACACGAGAACTACCAGGAAATAAACGGAGTTAGAAATTTTTTTTCGGATAAAGAAACAGCGGAAAAGTATTTAAACTGATGGCAAAAGTAGAAATTACATTGAACGATCTTTTTAATCTGCATTCGGCGGTGATCTATAATCCCGATGAATTTAAAAATTCATCAAGCGTAGTTATTGATTCGCGTGAAGTTGTAAAGGGTTCTATTTTCTTTGCAATTGAAGGTGAAAAATTTGACGGACACGATTTTGTAAACGATGCCGAAGCAAACGACGCTTCAGCCTTAATTATAAATGAAAAAAAATTAAGTAAGTTCGACAGCGTTGATGCCACAATAATAACAGTCCCCGATACCACTGAAGCTTATGGAGAACTTGCTTCAATGTGGCGTAAGAAATTGAGCGCGAAAGTTATTTCAATTTCAGGCAGTAATGGAAAGACAACCACTAAGGATATTCTCGCAGTTATTTTATCCGAAAAATTTAACGTTGTTAAAACAATTGCCAACAATAATAATCATATCGGTGTGCCGCTCACAATATTTTTAGCGGATCAAAAGTGTGAGATCTTAATTTTAGAACACGGTACAAATCATTTTGGAGAGATTGCATACACCGCTAAAATTGCAATACCGGATTATGTTCTGCTTACTAACATCGGCGATTCCCACCTTGAGTTTTTAATTGACCGCAAAGGTGTTTATAAAGAAAAATCAGCTCTCTTCAATCAACATAAAAATTTGTTGTTTGTAAATAATGATGATAAAATATTGAGCAGGAAATCTGCCGGTATCAAAAATAAAATTTCTTTTTGATTTTCTAAAACTTCTGATGTGATGGGAAAAGTTTCCTCAATTGATGAAGTTGGAAGAACTTTACTCTCAGTCAAATCTTCCCAAAAAAATATTGAATGCGCATTGCCTCTGATAGGGGAGGCAAATGCTAAAAATTTTCTGGCTGCAATCACGGTCGCAATAAAAATGGGATTAACCAAAAAGCAAATTGTTGAGGGAATTGCAAAAGTAAAGGCGCCGAAACAGAGATTGAATTTGATTGAACTTCCTAATGCAGTATTGATAGACGACACGTATAATTCTAATCCCGATTCCATGAAGAACGCTATTGAACTGCTGAACAAAATTTCCCGATACGACCGAAAAATTTTAGTAATAGGCGATATGTTTGAGCTTGGTGAAACCTCCGAACAAAAACATCGTGAGTTGAGCGCTCTGATACTCAAAAATAAAATTGATGAAGTTTATATGATCGGCAAGCTGATGAAAAAATTGAATGATGAGCTAGCCGGGAAAAAAATAAAAACCGGATTTAATTTAAAGCGTTCGGCATTTATCAGCAGAATAGAGAAAAATAATTTTTCAAATGCAGTAATATTGGTAAAAGGTTCACGCGGAATGAAAATGGAAGAATTCAGAGATGTAATAATTAAGGGAGCTTCCTGATGTTATATTATCTATTCGATTATATCAATGCCACTTTCAATCCCCCGGGATTCGATGTATTCAGGTTTCTAACTTTCAGATCAATTCTTGCTGCCATCACCGGGCTTTTTCTTTCTGTTTATGTTGGACCTAAAATTATCGGGTTTCTGCAGAAGAAGCAGATTGGTGAAAAGATTAAAGAAATCGGTCCTCAGAGTCACAGATCTAAAGCAGGCACGCCTACTATGGGAGGCATCATAATTATGATAAGCGTAATTGTGCCGGTGCTGCTTTGGGCTGATATTAAAAGTACTTACATCATATTGGTGGCGGTTGGAACTCTCATTTTAAGTGTTGTGGGTTTTATTGATGACTACTTGAAGGTAATTAAAAAATATCCGATGGGATTAATTGCAAGATATAAATTGTTAGGACAAGTATTGGTTGGTTTAATGGTTGGCTCTGCGGTTTACTTTTTGCCGGAGTTTAGCAATTATGCAACTCAAACTACACTTCCGTTTTTCAAAAATTTGAATTTCGACTTTTCGTACCTATACATTCCTGTGGTAATTTTTATAATTACCGCAACATCAAATGCCGTAAACTTAACCGACGGATTGGACGGTTTGGCAATGGGTACAATGGTTATTGTGATGCTGGGTCTCGCAATCATCGTTTACTTTTCCGGTAATGTAATTTACTCTGATTACTTAAATATAATTTACCTTCCTAAATCGGGTGAGCTAACAGTATTTATTGCAGCAATTATTGGTGCAGGTTTAGGATTCCTATGGTTTAATTTTTACCCTGCTCAGGTATTCATGGGAGATACCGGCTCACTTGCTCTTGGAGGAGCTTTAGGAATTATTGCTATCCTGATCAAAAAGGAATTGCTGCTCCCGATTATAGGAGGTATTTATTTCATTGAAACAATCTCTGTTATTATGCAGAGACTTTATTTTAAGTATACCAAGAAAAAATATGGTGAAGGCAGGAGAATATTTAAAATGGCTCCGATTCATCATCATTACGAATTGCTGGGATGGGCGGAACCTAAGATTGTTGTTAGGTTCTACATCCTTACAATTATTCTAACACTTATAAGTTTAGCTTCATTTAAGATTAGATAATGGATATCAAAGGTAAAAAAATATCGATCATCGGAGCTGTCAGAAGCGGAATAGGCGCTGCCAAACTTGCACAGAAATTGGGAGCTATACCTTTTGTAAGCGACACTGCACCCGAAGAGAAAATTATTAAAAATCTACAGGTGCTTGGTTCATTGGGAATTGACTATGAGGCGGGAAAGCATACAGACAGAGTATTGGAAAGCGATTTTATAATTACGAGTCCCGGAGTTCCATCCAACTCAGAAATTTTAACTAAATGTTTTGAGAAGGGAATTCCTGTAATAAGTGAACTTGAATTTGCGGCTCAATTTTGTAAAGGTAAAATAATTGCAATTACAGGTACAAACGGGAAAACCACAACAACTACTTTAACCGCGCATACACTTAATGCCGCCGGAATTAAATGTCATCTAGCCGGAAATATTGGTAACGCTTTTTCCGAAGTTGTGCTTGATGTGAAAGAAGAA
Source organism: Melioribacter sp. (assembly GCA_016841125.1). Classification (GTDB taxonomy): domain Bacteria; phylum Bacteroidota; class Ignavibacteria; order Ignavibacteriales; family Melioribacteraceae; genus JAENZU01. The sequence goes on from JAENZU010000126.1 coordinate 7,560, forward strand.
GACTTTGTTGCTCTGGAAGTATCAAGTTTCCAGTTGGATTATATAAACAGTTTTCAGCCCGAATATTCTCTAATATTAAATATCACTCCAGATCATTTGGATAGGTACAATAACGATATTGAAAAATATATTAGTGCAAAATTGAACATTTACAAAAATCAGCAGGCAAGTCAACACCTTATTTATTGGGATGATGATCAGTATCTGCTGTCGCGTATTTCAAATCCCGCCGCTTCAGTTATGACTTTTTCAACAAAGTATAAAATTGAAAAAGGTGCTTACTATGAAAAAGGAAATCTTAAATACAGGGAAAAGGGAAGAGAGGAAACAATTTGCACTGATGAAGATTTAAGCATAAAAGGAATGCATAATATCGCAAATGCATTGGCTGTGATTTGTGTAGTTAAAAAACTTGGACTCGAAAATAATGTAATTAAATCAGCATTTAAAAATTTTAAGGGAGTTGAACACCGTCTCGAATTTGTAAGAGAACTTAATGGCGTAAAGTTTATAAATGATTCTAAGGCTACAAATATTGACTCGGTTTGGTATGCTCTTCAAAGTTTTAAAAATCCGATAAGGCTGATATTAGGCGGGAAAGATAAAGGCAACGACTACACGAAAATTCTTCATCTCGTCAAAAAGCATGTTAAGCAAATATATGCGATCGGGAGTTCTTCCCAAAAAATATATGATTTTTTTAGTAAAGCTGTTAA
>JAENZU010000127.1 GCA_016841125.1 Melioribacter sp.
TAATAAATCAGAAATTAAACTGAATTGATATATGAAACAGAAAGTACTATTAGTCGATGATGAAAAAGATATAGTTGAATTCTTAGAATATAACCTTCTACAGGAAGGGTTCGAGGTAATCACTGCATACGACGGGCTTGAAGCAATTGAAAAAGTCAGCCAAAATCCGGATTTAATTATTCTTGATATAATGATGCCGAAAATGGACGGCTACGAAGTCTGCAAAAAGATACGCTCCATGAAAGGCTTTCAAGAGATCCCGGTAATATTCCTTACTGCAAAGGGAGACGAATCTGATGAAGTAAAAGGGCTGAGTATCGGCGCGGACGATTATATTAAAAAACCGGTATCACCAAAAAGAATTATTGCGAGGGTCAAATCCAACCTACGAAGATTTGAAGGTGGAACAAATGGAGAGGATTCCAGTCATGAAATAACAGTTGGTCCGCTGGTTATAAATAAAGAAAAATATACTGTTTTGGTCGACGGAAAAAATGTTGTATTTCCTAAAAAAGAATTCGAGATCATCGCCTATCTTGCTTTAAAACCCGGCAAAGTATTCCCGCGCGATAAGATATTAACTGACGTTTGGGGTACGGATGTTTTCGTTGTTGAGAGAACAATTGATGTTCACATTAGAAAAATTAGAGAAAAACTTGGTAATCATTCCAACTTGATTGAAACAGTTAAGGGAGTTGGCTATCGTTTCAAAAATTTGGAATAACTCAAAGCGGAATCTCTCCGCTTCTTCAAGTTTTCTGCCTGCAATTATCCCGCCGAGTATCGCCGTACTTATTTTAATTTCTCTTATTGGCGGGTTCTCAATTCAAGCATTACTTTACTCTTTCATTATCATTGTCATATTCGATACTATTACACTTTATCTGTTGGGCAAATTTAGGCTGCAGGAGATAAGCAAAATATTAACTACCATTAATTCAATTAGGGACAATAAATTTTCATCCCCCGATGAAATAAGATTGGACAAAAATCTTGTTGAGCTTGAGGGCGAAATTAAAGCTATGTTTTTAAGAACTCAAAACGACATTGCCAATCTTAAAAAACTTGAGCACGTTAGAACCGAGTTTTTAGGAAATGTATCCCACGAATTGAGAACACCTATTTTTGCAATGCAGGGATATTTGGAAACATTACTTGGCGGAGCAATTAATGACCCTAAGGTGAATCAGACCTTTTTAATGAAAGCTAATCACCACACGCAAAATTTAAATAATCTACTCAATGATCTCATCGATATTTCAATGATTGAATCTGGCCAGATGCGGATGAGCTTTAGATATTTTAATGTAAGCACCTATCTTGAAAATATTGTAAATGAAATGATACCATTAGCTGAAGAAAAAAATCTTCAATTGAATCTTTACGAAATAAGACCGAATCTTCAATTATTCGGAGATAAAGACAGGATCAAACAAGTCCTTGTGAATCTTATATCAAACGCAATCAAATATACTGAGGAAGGGAATATTGATGTTGCAGTAGAAGAGGAGAGTAAATTCGGTAGAATAATTATTAAAGATACGGGACCTGGGATCACCGATTCAGATTTGGACAGAATTTTTGAGAGATTTTATAGGGTGGATAAAGACCGGTCCAGAGCTGTGGGCGGCACAGGACTAGGTCTCGCAATTGTAAAGCATATTATTGATGCACATAGTTCTAAAATTGAGGTGAAAAGTAAATTAGGGCAGGGATCTGAATTTTCATTCAAATTAAAAAAATGATCATTTCTTCTCTTTAATTTCTAACTTAAATTTATTATCTAATTTTGTTGACATAAAAGCAGGCATTTACTATATTTACGGTTCTAAATTGAAAAACCCGGAGGAATTAATGTTTGCTGTTGTAGATATAGCGGGACAACAGTTTAAGGTTGAGGAAAATACAATTTATAATGTTCCGAGACTAAAAGACGAAACCGAAGCTGAAGTTGTATTTGATAATGTGCATTTATTATTTGACGGTAAAAAAACAACTGTCGGGTCACCTTTAGTTGAAGGTGCTAAAGTAAGTGCAAAAATAATAGAACATTTTAAAGATGACAAGGTAATAGTTTTCAAAAAGAAAAAGAGAAAATCTTACCGAGTAAAAAACGGTCACAGACAATTGTTAACTAAGATTGAAGTAACAAAGATAGGATAGCGGAGGAAGTTATGGCACATAAAAAAGGTCAAGGTTCATCTCGTAACGGTCGCGATAGTAATCCGCAATTTCTTGGTGTTAAAAGATACGGCGGTCAATGGGTATCTGCAGGCTCAATAATAGTTCGCCAAAGAGGTACAAAATTTCATCCCGGCGAACATGTTAAAAAGGGAAGCGACGATACATTATTTGCTACCAAAGACGGGCATGTAAAGTTTGAAACCAAGAGAAACAACCGAAAATATGTAAGTATTTTAGAGGCATAAAAAAAACCCTCCTTCGCGGAGGGTTTTCTGTTTTAAATCATTTCGGAAATTAGAATCCCAATCTTTCCATATCAACCACTAAAGTTTTAACAGCATCAATTGATTTAGAAAGTGCAGCAGTTTCTTCTTCATCCAGGCTAAATTCCATAACGCTTTCAACTCCTTTTTCGCCTAATGCAGCGGGTACACCAACATAATATCCATCAACACCGAATTCACCTTTGAGGTATGCGCATGCCGGCATTATTCTTCTTTGATCTTTCAAAATAGCTTCAGCCATTGCAACTGCTGCCGATGCAGGTGAATAAAATGCTGAACCTGTTTTAAGAAGTTTTACAACCTCTCCGCCTGCCATTTTTGTTCTCTGTACCATAGCAGCCATAACTTCTTTAGCTTTGTCGGCACTCTTATATTTTTTCTCCAGTAATTCCATCACGGGTATGCCGTTAACATTTGCGTATCTAATAATCGGAACCATTGTATCTCCGTGACCACCAAGAACCATTGCATTAATATCTTTAACGGACACATTCAATTCCCAAGCAATGAAAGTTGAAAATCGGGATGAGTCTAACACACCTGCTTGACCGATTACTTTATGATGCGGGAATCCGGTAACTTTTTGATAGAGTGTTACCATGGCATCAAGCGGATTCGAGATAATGATACTAATTGCATTAGGCGCATGTTCTTTTACACCCTCGGCAACTTGTTTCATTATTTTAGCGTTTGTAGTAAGAAGGTCGTCGCGGCTCATGCCCGGTTTACGAGGCAATCCGGCAGTCACAATTATTAGGTCTGCACCTTCAACATCCTTATACTCGTTAGTTCCTTTTAACGAAACGTCAAATCCATCAATTCGTGAGGCCTCTGCAATATCCAATGTCTTTCCCTGCGGAAGATCTTCAACAATATCGAACAACACAACGTCGGCTAATTCTTTCTGCGCAATCATTTGAGCGAGAACACCGCCAATTTGTCCTCCTCCAATTAAAGCAATTTTCTTACGTGACATATTATCTCCTTTAAAATAATGTTAGTATTACCTATAAATTTTTTAATCAAGATTAGCAAAGTGCAAATATTGACTCTAATAAAAAATTCACAGCAGATTAAAATTTATAAGTTAAAATTGTTTCCGTTCCTGAATCAGTAAAATTATATTCCAGCTTTGTCAAAAAGGAACGCATTATATGAATTCCTCTTCCGCTGTCTTTAAGAATATTTTCCGGAGCTGTTGGGTCCGGAACCTTTTTAATATTGAACCCATCGCCCTGGTCTTTTAATTTGATGACCATTTTTTTTAAATCATGGTCTATAATTACATCAATTGATACCGATTTATTTTTATCCAGCTTATTACCGTGAAGTACACTATTTGAAACAGCTTCGGCAACAGAAAGAGCCAGGTTCGTAAAATGTTTTTCGTCAATTTTATTTTCCTCGGCAATGTTGATTATGAACTCTTCGACCTCGGGTAAGATTTCTGGATCGCTGGAAATTGTTTTGTGATATATTTTTTGAGTCAAAGTTAACCCCGTATGTTCTGTATCGGATTCATTATTCTACAAAATAAAACTACCGCATTATTGTTGCAAGTAAAATTTATATTTGAGTGAAACTTTAGAAAAACCAATTCACCGAAAAATTCATATTTACTAGCTCTCTTTTTCTATTGGATTCATTATTAATGAACTCATACCAGCCGAATAAATTCATTTCAAGTGTGTTGTTAATATTTACCGATATTTGGGTAAGCGGTCCTATGCTGGTATACTCAGTTTCTTTCTGTTTAATATTATCAGTATAACCGAACGTGATAAGAGAAAAATATCTTAAGCCGATACCAAATTTTGCTGAGCGGTAATTATAAAAAAATTTCGGTTCAAGATAACTTTCCTGAAGAAATCTAACCGGTCTTCCCTTAAAATCCTGCCAATAAAAATCTCCCTGCTCGGAAAGTTTTAGGTAACCGAATATATTAAAATCCAGCATGCGAAATATATTTATGGTTGTCGAATCTTTGAATTCGAACTGTCTGAAAGAAAAGCTTTTTATATTCGGGTTAATATCCTCAAAATCGTAAACGGTATAATTTGCGGAAACTTCAAATGAATTGAATGATGACAAATATTTTCCGGAATATATTCCTGCTGAAGAAAGTTTCAGGACACGTCTGATATTGTTATTTGAACTTCTCTCCGCAAAAATATAAACTATGTGATTATAACTCCCTTCCAAATTTAAAAGCATTTTGAAAAAAGGACTAAATTTATGTTCGTAAAGCACTCTGGCAATTGTGAGCAGCTCGTCTCTATCGTCGCTATTGTCTTCACTGGGAGTATCGTACTTTAGCTTCCTGTGAAAAATGCTCATAATAATATTGTCGCTGTTTGAAATTTGATAATTGCCCGAGGCAGATAAATTTATTATTTGCGATTTATTATTTTTTCTGCTTTCAGTTTTTACCCTTTCCTCGTAAAAAATATTATTGGCGTTTGCAATTCTTTTTGTAAGATGCTTTTCTTCTCTTTCCGAAAATTCAACTTTGATTGACCCGCCGTAATTCTTTTCTGTCAAAATCGCCCTGCTGGCAAAATCCAATTTCAACTCTTCAATCCGGGTATCAAAAGATGAAGCTGAAATATTATTCATAGTTATGTATCTTTTATCACGGTCAATATTTCTAAAAGAAACCCTTCCCTGAAGATCAAAAAATAAATTTGATTTTTCCGGTTCGTATTGAATTCTATCTTGAAGAAAATAATTTGTTTCAGTTCTGCTTTGAATATTATTCTCTACCTTGTAAACCGCAGAGGTAACCGAGTCGGCTTCGAAATAAAAATCTTTTCTCTGCTCAATATAATTTGCGGTAATCAAATTGGAAAAAGAATTTTCAAACTCGTTTAGTAAATTGACTGAAAAATTTCGGTAGATATTTTTGCGGGGGGAAATATCTTCATTCAAAAATTTCATCGAAGAGATAATTCCGAAATTGTCGTATTGTAAATTATCAACATTTCCTTCGATGCCGTAAATATATCCTTTGTCGTCTTCTCCAATCTGTTTGTTATTGGAAATTCCGCCGAATGGAGTAATGTAAATATTATTTAAGGGTGAAAATTTTGAATAGAGTGAGGCATTAAAAATAGACGCTTCATTGATTGCAAGTTTTCGGTCGTCCGCAAAAATATTACTTTTTACTAGCCCTCCAATTCTAAGTATTGGGTTTAACTCATATTCACTCATTAACTCAAAACGCTGTTCATCTTTTATGCTTTTGGTTGTGGATTTAGTAACAGTAGAATAAAAATTTTCTTTTAAACCAACGAACAAACCATTATACGATCCGCTGTAAATAAGATTAGAATTAAGGCTGTATGTATTTAACTGTTTCTCAAATTTTGTAAATAAATTTTGTCGACTGTAATTGTTTGTTAAAAAACTTAAAGAGTCGCTGGTGATTTGAGCATTGGCTGCGCTTAAGAAAATTGCTACTGTTATTATGTATTTGAATTTAGTTATCACGGTTTCGGGTAGATAGCAAATGAGTATAAATCTGTAAACGTGTTAGGTTCTGTGCTATTGCCCGAATAAACAAACACCCGCCAATAGTAAGTTTTGTATGCATCAACTCCGAAAAAGTTAAATGGTATCCCTAAAGTATCGTTAAGAATTTCACTGGTTATTTCGGTTTCAAAAACCGGATTGTTATAAACCGGGTTTGTCTGTAAAACAAGTTTATACGTTGCCGGTTTGCCACAAGAGACAATTTCAAATTCATTAAAATAATCTACCCGTGAGTTGATTTCCGGAAAAATTATTCTAGGTTTGTCGTAAATAAAATCAGATATTACTTGAGGCAGAGAACTTTTAAGTCCTCCTTTATCGACGGCAACTACAGTGTAATAATATGTCTGCAGTAGTTCAATACCTGTTGTGTCGTCGTAGTTTATGCCTTTTGTAAAATCATGAAGATATAGTGAGTCTAATTGAAAATCGGGAATTGCTGCTCTGTAAATTTCATACCCATCAACGTCGGAGGAATAGGAAGGGGTCCAGCTCAAATTGATTAATATTTCGCTGTTCCAATTTCTTCCGTTGATTTGGACATCTCTCGGACCGTACGGTCTATATTTGTTTTCCGGCCTACCCCAAACAATATTAGTTTTTCCACTTTCCCGGTCTTTAGTATCGACCGCGGTAATATAGTAGTAATATTTAGTTTTGTAGTCTAAACTGTCATCAACGTAATAATTTGAATAAGTGGAAGCCTCGAGAGAAAAATGCAATGTATCAGCGGCACTTCGATAGATTAAATAATTTGATAAGTCCGGTTCGGTATTGCGTTCCCATTCCAAACCGATTTGCCCGTCCTGCGCTCCGTACACGTATAATTGCTGCGGTATTGCCGGCGGAAGACCATCATCGGCGGGCTGAACCAAATCTTCCCTTCCGCAAGCAAAAAGCAAAAATGGAAGTGTTAAAATCAAAGAAAAATTATACAGCAAATGTTTCGCCGCGTTCCGGTATTGTAATATTTTTAAATCCTTTAGCAAGTAATCTTTCCTTGAATATTAGCTGCTGATCTTGATCGCCGTGAACCAGAAAAACATTCTGCATTCTGCTTTTATCAAATTGGTCACAATAGGATATCAGTTCATCGGCATCGGCATGCGCACTGAAAGAATTCATCACTACAACTTCTGCGTTTAAGTGAAATTCCTCCCCGAAAATTTTCACGACTTCTTCGCGCTCAACTATCCTTCTACCGAGTGTATGCTGTGCAGAGTAGCCGACAATTAAAACAATATTATTTGGATTTTCAATGTTATTCCTAAGGTGGTGAAGTATTCTTCCGGCTTCGCACATACCTGAACTGGAAATAATAATACACGGCTCGTTTACTTCATTCAATTGTTTAGAGTCTTGAACATCGGTAATATATGTAAGCTGGTTAAAACCAAACGGATCTTTCTTGCGGAAAATAAAATCAGCCGTTTCATTGTCAAAACATTCCGGGTGAATTCTGAAAACTTCGGTAGCATTAACCGAAAGCGGGCTATCAACAAAAACCGGAATTCTTTTCACCTCGTTTCTTTCAAAAATTCTGTGCAGAGCATAAACCAATTCTTGGGTTCTCCCCACACTGAATGCAGGTATAATTATTTTACCATTTCTTTCAACCGCGCGCTTAATAACTTCTGCTAATTGTGATTCCGAATCTGTCGGGTTATCGTGATATCTTCCGCCGTATGTTGATTCACAAATTAGGTAATCTACGTCGGGAATTTTTTCAGGGTCTTTTAAAATGGGCAGATTAGGTCGCCCTAAGTCACCTGAAAAACCTAAATTGATTATTCTACCTTCTTCCTTGATTGTAAGATACAAAACAGCGGAGCCGAGTATGTGTCCCGCATCTACATAAGAAAATTTAATTTCCGGGGTTATTTCATATGTGTGATGGTAGTTTATGGCTACGAATCTTTTAAGAGTTTCCGTTGCATCTTCCTGAGTGTAAAGAGGTTCAAATAGATTCTGACCTTTTTTCTTCCTTTTTTTATTGACATACTCAACATCTTTTTCCTGAATATGAGCACTATCTCTCAGCATAACAGCGCAAAGATCGCGCGTGGCAAAAGTGGAATAAATGTTTCCTTTAAAACCTTTCCGCACTAATGTTGGGAGATTGCCGGAATGATCGATATGGGCGTGTGATAGAATTACAAAATCAATTTCAGCCGGATCAAACAAATCAAATTGCCTGTTAAGTTCGAAGGCCTCTTTTCGCTTTCCCTGATAAAGCCCGCAGTCCAATAAAAATTTGTACCCGTTTGTT
>JAENZU010000128.1 GCA_016841125.1 Melioribacter sp.
TTTGACTCTCATTGAATTTGAAGTTGTACTTTAATTCGTTCTGCATTGCTGCCAAATCACGGCTTCCGAGATATGTTCCATTGGTTGCTTTAAGATAGAATCCTAACTTATTCGAAATCGATCCTCTAATTGAACCGCCGAATTTAATGATTGAAGTATTCAGAGAACTTGAACTTATTATGTCATTCCGGAAAATACTTTGACTACTGCCTAAGAAGTTTATAAATAGACTGTGTTTGCTGGAATCTGTTGTTGAGTACAAATATTTTTCGCCCTCGGAAAGTAATCCATTAAAATTAAACGAAGGGAAAAAATTCTGAAGGTAATCATCTGATAAAGAAATGTCATATGAAAATTCAACTAAATAATCTTGAAGAATATTTAAATCAACGTTATTCAATTTAGTCCGGTTATTATTGATTGAAACCAGGTGCTCTGCAATTTCCCTTCTAGTTTTAGGCTGTTCAAATGCATCGTAACCTTCAATAATATTGAGAGCGCTCATTCGTTCCAAATACTGGTGAATGGGATGATCGTATTGCACATATCCAGCTTGAGCGAGAGCTGCAGTTGCAGAAAAAAGAAATATTATTATAAACTTTTTAATCATCGAATTTGCTCCCATTCCTTCGATATTGATCTTTTCCAAAAAATAACAGCTATACTATTGATCAGCCACCTAAATAAAATTTTAAAATGTCCTAACTTTCTGTAACGTCTCGGAGATTCCAAAATATGAATATTTTCTAAAAATAAAATTTTTCCTTTTCTGCGGATCCTTTTGAAGAGATCAAAATCTTCTCCGGCGGCAAGCACTTCATTATATCCGCCGGCACTTTGGAATACGCTTTTTTTAATTACGTGGCACTCTCCCCTGCCCATTCCGACACCAATAACATTGAGCATGTGAAAGTACCAATTATAAAATCCTAAAAATATGGAATCGCTCAAAATTCTTTCTTCGGGATTAACGACCACACTGCAAGTCATGGCTAGGAAATCTGATTTTGCGAATGCAAGCACATGATTAAAAAAATCAATCGGATCACTGATAATTATATCACCATTTAAAAACACAAGTAATTCGGACGAAGCAACTTCAGCCCCGGCATTCCTGCCTTTAGCTATATTTTGATAACCCTTTTCATTATGTACAATAATTTTGTCTACTCTCTCTAACGCAGCTTCAACCGTATCGTCATCGCTTCCACCGTCGGAAATAATAATTTCAAAATCGAATCGATCACGCAAATTTTTGTCGGTCAATTGATCGAGAAGATTTGGGAGAAGTTTCCCCTCATTTAAAGTTGGAATTATGATACTTATCTTCAATATTTATCCGTTAAAAAACTATTCCGAAAAATGCAGCATTGGGAGTTATTCTAATTCCCGGCATAGGGAAATGCTGATAGTTAAGTGTGTTTTTTACAAATGTCCAAAATTTTCCGTGTAGCGGGATTGTCTCAGCATCAAAATCGAAAGCGATGTAAAATTCTCTTTGACCTCCTCCGGCACCGTCAAGATTTTTAACACCCATTCCCACTGCAAGCATTAGGAATGAAGGCCAGTATTCGGCAATATTATTTGGCAGTATTTCTTTCATGCGAATACTTATCCAATATTTTTGACCTTCGTAATCGTCAATTATATTGCCGTCTTGATGTTGATCACTTCTGAATTTCTCTGAAGGCCAATAACTTACTCTCGGTTGAAAATGTTTAAGGACAGGATAATAATATTGACCAAGGTAATATGCAGCACCAAGAAAGTCTGATGCAGCATCGCCAGGACTAAAACCCCACTGCGCACCAAAACCATCTTCTATTTCAACATACATTTGAAAAGTAAGAGAAAGAATTGATGAATAAATGGCAGACTCTTCGGATTGTACATTTGCAGCTTCCAGTCCGCCGGAAAAACCATGAGCTAAAAGATTTGCACCGAAAAAATGACCAACCTTATCAATCCACAAAGCATAATTCCAATCATTTACAAAGCGAAATTTTTGACGCTGATCCTTCCACCACGCATTAGCCTGATATATGTGCACCGCAACACCTACACCAAGAGTTACCGCACCCATACCGGCAAGCATACCGTAATTAATTTCAGTTTTTAAAGGATCAATTTTTTCGATTGATGCACCGATATCCGATAACCGAGATGGAGGATTTATCCTTTTGAAAGATTGCTCAATTTTATATTTCTCAACAAATTGAGTGTCGGATGCTGCCTGTGCGGATACTATTATCTGCAGTATCAAAAGGGCACAAAAATAGTATGTAATATTTTTTATCATTCTATCCTATTTTTAGAATATGAATTTTAGTCAATAATAGAATAAAATGAAATTACTTTTCAGGTCGCATATGCGGAAATAAAATCACGTCTCTAATTGAGGGCTGATTCGTCAATAGCATTACAAGTCTGTCAACACCAATTCCCAAACCTGCGGTTGGCGGCATGCCGTATTCCAAAGCTTTAATAAAATCTTCATCTATTTGATGAGCTTCCTCATCTCCGCCTTCCCTTGCTTTTGTCTGCGCTTCGAATCTTTCCCTTTGATCGATCGGGTCAATTAATTCCGAGAATGCATTACAAATTTCTCTGCCTAAAACAAAACCTTCAAATCGTTCAACTATTCCTTCTTTCTCTCTATGCTTTTTAGCGAGCGGGGAAATCTCCAGTGGGTAATCTACTACAAACGTTGGTTGAATCAATTCACTTTGGATGGTCTCTTCAAAAAGTTCATCAATTAATTTTCCTTTGCTCACATTACCTTTAATATCTATCCCCAATTTTTTAAGCTCTTGTTTAAGATCATCAGTCGTGGCGGCGAGGATATCTAATCCGGTCTTATTCTTTAACTCATCTACCATTGAAATTCTCTTCCACGGAGATGCAAAGGAAACATTTTTACCTTCAATTTCAAATTCAACTTTTCCAAAAACTTTTTCGCAGACATTCTGCACCATCTTCTCCACAAAATCCATCATCCAATTATAATCTTTGTAGGCTACGTATAATTCAAGCATAGTAAATTCAGGATTATGCGTTTTATCAATCCCCTCATTTCTAAAATCTTTTGCAATTTCGTAAACGCCTTCAAAACCTCCTACAATAAGGCGTTTCAGATAGAGCTCATCCGCGATGCGCAAGTATAGCTGCATATCCAGAGTGTTATGATGAGTAACAAACGGTCTTGCCGCTGCACCGCCGTAAAGTGCTTGTAATACTGGAGTCTCAACCTCAAGCATTCCATTATCGTCCAGAAAATCTCTCAACTGCTTTACAATTTTAGAACGTTTTATAAATACGTCTTTCACTTCCGGATTTACAACAAGATCCAAGTACCTTTGTCTGTAGCGAAGTTCCTTATCCACAAATTGATCGTAAACGATCTTGTTGCCGTTTTCATCAACAACTTCCTTTGCTACCGGCAGAGGACGTAATGTTTTCGACAACAGCGTGAGAGACTTAGCATGAACAGAAGTTTCGCCGGTTCTAGTTTTGAATACAAATCCTTCCACACCAATAATATCGCCGATATCCATTAGTTTGAAAGCGTCGTAGGATTCGCCGATCTCATCTTTACGCAGATATATCTGGATTCTGCCGTTGTTGTCCTGTATAGTTGCAAATGAAGCCTTCCCCATTCTGCGGAGTGCCATTAACCTTCCGGCTACACTAACATCTTTAGACTCATATTTGTCAAAATTATTTTTTATTTCAGCCGAATTATTGTTAACATCAAATGAATATGCGAAAGGTTCAAAGTTTTTATTCCTTAACTCTTCAAGCTCTTCGTATCTTCTCTTAATTAAATCATTGAGATCTTGTTGATTTTGCTGTTCCAATTTTCCTCCTTATTTTCTCGAAAAATTCGATAGTCTTATACACACTTGGTCTTGAATATAATCAGCTAAATTTGATGATACTAAAAAATTATTTGCGATTATTGAAAACGAAAGGGGTTCATCGTCCGCTGTCTTTAGATAACCGGATAATGCTTTTACTCCCGTGTTGTAACCTGTTTTGGCTCTAACGTTGTTTACCGCAGTGGATTTCAGCATTCTTTGCGCGAGTGTTCCATCAATACCTGCAATCGGCAGAGAGTTGTAGAAGCCTTTAAATTCATCACTCTTGTACATATAGCTTAATAAATTATTTATCTGCTTTGGAGAAACCAAATTTAAAAGACTTAAACCGGAACCGTCTACAATGAGAATATTTTCAGAATTAATTCCCATCACATTAAACAAATCCTTTAAAGCTCTAATTCCGTTCTCAGGTGTTCCCGATCCGTAAATTTCATTCCCGAGTGTTCTTAAAAGCTGTTCACCATAAAAATTGTTGCTGCTCTTATTCGTCACTTTCACTATTTCAAATAATGGAGGAGAAGTGTAAGTGAACAAAGGCAATAGATTTTCGTAATTTAGATCTTTTACCGATTCACCATGTTCAATTATTTCTCCCGTTACATCCACTCCTGATTTGACAAAAGTCTCTTTTAAAATAGTTAAGAAATAATTTGTCGGGTCATTCACCGAAGCAAATGCTTTAAACTCACTAGTACTTTCCTTCACATTTCCGGAAATTGTAATTAAGTTCCAGCAATCATCGCGGTTAATTTGGATTTTTTCTTCGCCGTCATTCGAAATTGTAATTACTTTATTTGAATAATTGAAATAGTTTGTACTCGGGTGCACAGCAATTTCAGCGGGTAATCCTGATTTACCTGGTTTTAGATCAAATTCAATTGAGTTTTCATTGAAGCTCAATGCACCCGAAGGAGCAGAAAACCAATAGTCGAGATTATCACTAATCCAACCGCGGCCATATTTGTTGCCGTCGAAAATTCTATCATCGCCGATAATATTACCGTTAATTTTATTGATTCCCCTGCGCTTTAATGAGTCGCTCCAAACCCGGAAAATGTATTCCGTATCTCCCTCTGAAAATCTATTTGAAATTGTGGGGTCACCGGATCCCTTAATTATCAAATTACCGTTCAATATACCTTTTTCAATATAGCCGTCTGTAAATATTGTAGTATTATAAACGTAATCGCTGCCGAGTAAAAGCATTGCCGCAGCAGTAGTAAATAATTTTAAGTTTGATGCGGGCACGACTAGTTTATTGGAATTGCGTTTATAAATTATTTCACCGTTTTTTAAAGATTTAATTTCGACAGCCCAGAGTGCATTGGAAAAATTTGGGTCATTAAAAAGATCTTCCAGTTGGTTTCGCAGTTCCGTAAGCGGATATTCACTACTCTGTTTAGGGTTAATATTTTGCGCATCATTAACAGATACCAAAATCAGCAAATTTAAAAAAATGACGAATAACCTATTTAGCATTAACCATTTCATCAATTTGTTTACTGTTAAGTTTCTTATAAGCGCCAGGTGCCAATCCCTCAATATTTAAGCTCCCGAAACGGACCCTCTCCAATCTCTTAACATTATATTCAAATGTTGAGAACATATTTTTTACAAAATGATTCCTGCCTTCCTCCGTCTCCACTTCTACCAGCTTGTAGTTATTTCTTTTCAAAAAAGTAACTGATGTGAATCTGCTTTTTCTTCTTTCCAAGTAGATTCCCTTTAATAGTTTTTCTTTATGTTCAACAGTAAGAGGACGATCGAGATTGACATGATACACTCTCTTTACTTTATTACGGGGGTGAAGCAGTTTATTTGCAAAATCTCCATCGTTGGTAAGCAGCAAAAGACCGGTTGTATTGAAATCAAGACGTCCAACCGGGAATATTTTAATATTGGTATTAATTAAATCGGTAACAATTGGGCGGTTCTTTTCATCGCTGGTGGTGGTGATAAACCCCTTCGGTTTATTCAGCAAGAAATAGACTTTAGATTCCATCTGTATTTTTTCACCATCCAATCTCACTTCATCCTTCTTCGGATCAACAACTGTAGCTAGATCAATTACAATATTATTGTTGACCGATACTCTACCACTTATAATTAACTCTTCGGATTTTCTGCGGGATGCTACTCCGCACTCTGCTAAATATTTATTCAAACGTATCGTCGTCATCTTCCTTCTCATCGATTTGTTGAAAACTTCCTTCATCTTCTTCAATCACTTCTTCAAGTTGATTCATCATAATTTTTCTTTTTTGCTCGAGAAAATCTTCATCTTTCATTATATCTTCAATTTCCCTGGGCTTCGGTAAATCTTTAATAGAACTCAGTCCGAAATATTTCAGAAACTCTACAGTGGTCACATAAAGCAATGGTCTTCCGATTGTCTCGGCGCGACCTTTGATAGTTATCAAACTTTTTTCGAGAAGTGTATTAATAATATAATCTGAATTAACTCCGCGTATTGATTCGACTTCAGGTTTTGTAATCGGCTGCTTATATGCAACAATCGAAAGAGTCTCAAGTGCAGCCTGACTTAACCGCCTCTTACTTTTTTCATTAGAGAGATAGCCGACATATTTTGCATATTCGTGTTTGGTGCCGAAGGTATAACCTTCAGCAATTTTTAATATTGAAAATGATTTATCCTCATTTTCATACTTTGAATTCAATTCATTAACTGTTTCTTCAATATCATTGGCATTAATCTCAATATCGGGACCGTCGATTTCTTTTATTGCATTCATTATCTCCGACGATGGTAACGGTTCATCCGATGCAAATATTAAAGCCTCAATTACTGATGTGTATATCTTGTCCATTTTCCATTCTATAAATTGCAAAGTCATTAAATGTATCTGATTCCTTCAATCCAATTTTTCCTATTTTCACCAACTCCAGTAATGCGATAAATGTAACAACAATTCTAATCTTCTCTGTAAATTTATTTATTAATTCTAAAAATAAAACTTCTGATTTTTCATTCAGCAGATTAGTGATATAATTTATTTGTTCATCAATTGAAACATTAAGTTTTCGAATCTGGTGCATCGAAGGCTTGGGGACACTCATTAACGCATTTTTAAAAGCTTTTATGAGATCATACAGTGAAATGTTTTTCAGCAATGTCTGATAATCCGGAGGAGTCTCTTTTTCATCAGATTCATAAGTACCGCGGAAGCTTACTTTTCTTTGATTTGATTCCAGATAGGAAAATTCGTCTGCCATTTCTTTGTATCTTTTGTATTCCAGTAGGGCATTAACCAGTTCGGCGCGAGGATCAATTTCCTCTCCTTTTTCATCCACCTCTTTCGGCAGCAGCATCCTAACTTTAATCTGCATTAAAGTAGAAGCCATTAAAATAAAATCTCCGGCAGCCTCAAGATCTAATTGCTCAATGAATTGAAGATACTCGATAAAATTTTTAGTGATATATGAAATAGGTATATCGTATATATCTATTTCATCTCTTTTGATAAAAAACAGCAAGAGATCCAGCGGGCCTTCAAATTCTGTAAGTTTAATTTTATACATTCTAACCGAGCTTCATTTTTTCCCGAACCAATTCCATAGTTTTTTGAGCTTCTTCTCTCCCCTTTTTTTCGCCTTCATCAATTATAGATTTTACTTCATTTAAATTCTTTTCATAATAATTTCGTTTGTCTCGTATTGGTGAAAGAAATTGATCAATCATTGCCGAACATTTTGCTTTACAATCAACACAGCCTAACTCGCCTGACCGGCAGCCCTCAGCGATTTCATCAACTTCATCCGTGTTAAATTTTTTATGATAAGTAAACACCAGACAAACTTCCGGACGACCCGGGTCATTTCTTCTGATTTTTTTTGGATCGGTAACAGCTTTTCTTAATTTATTTTTAATTTCTTCGGCTGGATCAGATAACAGTATTGTATTATTTAGCGATTTACTCATTTTAGCGTTGCCGTCTAAACCTGGCAGACGTGCAAATTTAGTTAGCAGCGGTTCGGGTTCGGGGAAAACTTCTCCGTACTGCGAATTAAATTTTCTAGCTACTTCACGGGTAATTTCAACATGAGGAACTTGATCTTCGCCCACAGGCACTGCTTCTCCGCGGTATAAAAGTATATCTGCCGATTGGAGAACCGGATAACCTAAATGCCCGTAAATAACATTTTCGATATTTAAATCTCTAACTTGTTCTTTTAAAGTCGGGTTTCTTTCCAACCTGGCTTTGGTTATCAGCATAGAAAATATAAGAAAAAGTTCAGTGTGCTCTTTTATTTGGGATTGACGAAATATTGGACTTTTATCCGGATCAAGTCCGGAAGCAAGCCAAT
>JAENZU010000129.1 GCA_016841125.1 Melioribacter sp.
ATTCCTGGACGAGGATTGCCATTATCCAAAAAATTACCTCCCCTAGCTCCACCTTTATCCGGCCATAAAGAAACATTCCATTTGCCACTGCTCAATGCACCGTCCCCATGATCTGCAGTAAAATCAGTTGATTGAATAGAGACAACTAACTCCCAAAGATTGCCACTCATTTCCATAACCCCATAGTAACCTGCACCGGCAGTTATCCTAACAGTTGTATCTGCAAAAACACCACTTCTATATGGACCTCTATCAGCATTAGCAAGTGGTTGTGTTGAGATGTAGTTGCAATTACCTCTTACCTCGGAAGGGTTAGTGATATACTCGCTAGCTGCTCCTTGATTTGCCAAAACATACTTTGTAGAGTAAATACTAGAATTACCCCAAGCAAATTCTCCTAATTTTGCAGAGATCGGTCCGCGAGTCGCTTTTTCATATTCTAATTCAGTAAAAGGTCTGAGTCCAGACCAGTCAGCGTAGGAGAGAAGGTCATCCCAACTCAAAAAATTACATGCTACATTTTCTCCATCTGTAGAATCATCAGCAGTATTATTATTATTTAAGTCACAATAATATTCTGCAGGGACAGAGCTAGCTGTTCCTGAAGTAAGTATTTTAATACTTTGTCTAAATTTAGTCGTTTCATTTGTAAGTGCATAAGTATTAGGTGCTGATTCGGGGCTATTCAAAGTTCTTTGTACCTGCTCACTATATATCAATGTATTCAGGAAATCTTTATACTGCCCTTGTGTCAATTCATACTTCATGAGATAAAATTTTGACGCTCCGTTGGGATATTTCAAATCTGTTGTAGCAGGTAGCGTAAGAGGTAAATTTCCGGAAGCATATAAATCTCCACTGTTAGCACTTATATCAATTGTCCCTTGTGAAGAAATAACAAAGGAACTAGCTGGATTACCAGCAGGATAAAAATAATTATTTGAAGTTTCATCCCCCAGATCAAATCCGTCAGTTGGGATATAAACCATCTCAATAGCAAAGACTTTAACTTCTACATTTTCAGAGCCGGTTAAGCTATTATCAATATAGTTCCATTTTAATTTGACACTTTGCCAGTTATTATTTCCTGTTCCGCTTGCAGATCTATAAATGAATACTCCAACTCCTCTACTAGTAGTAGACTGAACAGTCGATACAGCTACATCAATAGAAGCGTCTACACCATTATTTATTGTGACTGAATGGTTTGATGAGGTAAGATCAAAATAGATGTGATTCCAAGCACCGGTTGCGCCAACCCTATATTTTGCAAATACGTAGGCTGCATCCCAAAATGAAGGTGGTGCACTCGTGTTCCAAGAATTATCCCAGGAAAGATCGAATTGAACAAAAGTATAATTATCAACCGTAACCTGATCTACAAGAGCAACATTTGAAACCGTTAGGTTGTTTGCCTGTAGAGATAGGGTTAAAGCGATTATAAAAGTAATTGTGAAGAATTTTCTCATACGTCTTGTCTCCCTTAATATGTATGAATAGTACTTGAGTTTTACTTTATTATAATTACTGATATTCTGACATTCTGAGGTTTCGGAAAAACTTCGGAAAAAAAAATTAAAAAAAATTTTGGGTGCTTTAATTTCGGACGAAAATAAAAGTATTAGAGAATTAGAGAAGGATGGAATTGTCAAAAAAAATTGACGAATTTTAGAAACAATAATTACTTTTTCTAAAAAATATGTTATTTTTAATTTAAATTATTTAGGCAAATGTAGTTTTCCTGTCCTCCGGCAGTAATTTAAATGTTCAATATGAATTAAACTTTCCGAGTAACTGTAAATGGCAAAGGATATCGAAAAGGAAAAAGAATTACAAGAGTTAAAAAATCAAGTTAACTTTTTAAAAGAGGAGTTAAACCAGAGCAAACTTAACTCTGAACTGGAAAGCTACAACGAGATACTCTTTAACGACTCCCCCTATTCAATATTAATTACCGATAAAAATGGCGATGTAATTTATAACAATAATAACGCTCAAAAATTATACAAATTAACAGTTAAAGAATTTTCTACTAAGAGTTGTTTTGATTTGACAAGTTTAATAGATCTGCAGAGATTTAGGGATGATTTTGAAAAGTGCAAAACAGAGGGCAATATTAAAGCTGAATATCAAATTAATCGCGGATTTGGGCGGGTCTCTGAAATCCTACGACAGATAGTGCCAATTAACGATAATGGCAATTTTCAAGGTGCAATTTTATTTGACACAGACATTTCAGAAACTCTCAGAATTGAGGAGATGCTGAACTTATGGAATATTGCAATTGAATCTGCAGCCAATGCTATTGTTGTGACTAATATCCGTGGTGATGCTGTGCTTGTAAACCCTGCCTTTACAAATTTAACCGGCTACTCGGCAGAAGAAATAGTTTATAAAAATTTACGAATATTAAATTCGGGTCAACACGGTCAAGAATTTTATAAAAATTTGTGGGATACAATTTTAGCGGGAAAAGTCTGGCGCGGTGTAATTATAAATAGTAAAAAAGATGGCTCCGAATATATTCAGGAGCAGACAATTACTCCTGTGTATAATAAAAAAGGAGAGCTTACTTATTTTATTGCTGTGCAGCAGGATATTACAGATAAGCGTAAAGCCGAGGAACAAGCCAGGATTCAGCACGAGCAATTAATCCAAGCAGATAAAATGATTGCGCTCGGAACACTTGTTTCGGGTGTTGCACATGAAATCAACAACCCGAATAATTTTGTGATGCTTAACGTTCCGCTACTCGAAAAAATTTGGCAAAGTGTTATACCTATATTAAATGACCATTACGAAAAGAATGGAGACTTTTTTGTAGGGAACCGTTTGAAATATTCAAAAATCAGAAGTTCTGTACCGGTATTATTAAACGGTATTCGGGAAGGCTCGGTAAGGATTAAAAAGATTGTGCAGGAGCTGAAAGACTTTGCCAGGAAAGACGCATCGGATATGAATCAAGAATTAGATGTAAACGAAATAGTTGAAGCTGCGGTATCATTGACCTCAAATTTAATAGGCAAATCAACAAATAATTTCAAAGTTCATCTTGGGAAGAATATCTCAAGAACTGTTGGTAATTTTCAAAGGTTGGAACAGGTGCTTATCAATTTATTGGAAAATAGCTGCCAGGCTTTGAAAAGCCGTGATGCAATTTTGGAACTGGTTACTTCTTCTGATGAGAATTCAGTTTACATTAAAGTTATTGACGGCGGAAATGGAATAGACCCCAAAATAATTAAAGAGATTACCGATCCTTTCTTTACAACAAAACGGGATACCGGCGGAACAGGATTGGGGCTTTCTGTTTCATCCAAAATTGTAATTAATCATGGCGGAAGCTTAGATTTTGATTCTGCTGTTGGCAAAGGCACTACAGCCACAATCTCGCTTCCCATTAGAAAGTTTAAAAAAATATTGTGATTTAAATTATTCTAATACTTATTTTGAAAAATTGAACTTATTAATCTAACTAATGAATAAATAATATTTAAGAAATCAAAAGCGGGAGTTTTTAATGGACGAGCAGCTTTATCCCCGTTCTCCTATTTTAATGGTTGACGACGAAGTATTTCTTCTTAATAGTTTTGAACTAACTTTAAATGATGCAGGTATTTCCAACATTGAAACATGCAACGACAGCCGTGAAGCGCTGGCTAAAGTTTCAGAAGTTGATGCATATATTGTTATGCTGGATCTTTCGATGCCGCATTTGGGAGGAGAAGAATTACTTGAACAGATCAACAGCGAACACCCGCACATTCCCGTTGTAATTGTAACCGGGAATAATGAAATAGATTCTGCAGTTAGATGCATGAAGAACGGCGCATTTGATTATTTGGTGAAACCGGTTGAAGACAGCAGACTAATAAGCAGCATTTCCAATGCAATAAAATTCCGGGAAAAAACTGAGGAAATTGAAAGCTTAAAAAGAAAATTATTAACAAAGGAATTAGAAAAACCCGAAGCCTTCAAACAAATAGTAACACAAAACGACAAGATGAAGTCAATTTTCCACTATATGGAAGCGATTGCAAGAACTTCAGAACCAATATTAATCACAGGTGAAACCGGCGTTGGTAAAGAGCTGATAGCTCATTCACTGCATGAACTAAGTGATAGAAAAGGTAAATTTGTAACTACTAACGTTGCGGGTTTGGATGATCAAATGTTTTCCGATACTTTATTCGGGCATAAAAAGGGAGCCTTTACTGGTGCACTCTCTGATAGAGCCGGTTTAATTGAAAAAGCCTCCGGCGGAACTTTATTCCTCGATGAAATTGGGGATCTTCAACAGGTGTCTCAAGTAAAACTTTTAAGATTACTTCAGGAAAATGAATATTACCCATTAGGAGTGGACGAACCAAAATATGCCGATGTATTAATCGTTGTTGCGACTAATCGTAATTTATTCGAAATGCAGGAACAGGGTGAGTTTAGGAAAGATCTGTTTTACAGGTTGAACGTTCATAGAATAAACCCCGTACCTTTACGAGAAAGGTTAGACGATCTTCCGCTTTTGATTAACCTATTTATTGAACATGCTGCGAAATCTCTAGGCAAACCGAAACCAACAGCTCCGCCCGAATTAGCTACACTTCTTTCAACATATCATTTTCCCGGAAATATTAGAGAATTGCAGTCCATGATTTTTGATGCGGTCAGCACACATAAATCAAAGATTTTATCGCTCGATTCCTTTAAAAATGCTATTAGTAAAAATCAGCAGTTCTTTGAAACAAAAAGTGCCAGAATGTCCGAAGATTCTGACGGACTAGTAACTTTCGGAGATCAGCTTCCGACCTTAAAACAAGTTCAGAATGAATTGATTTCAGAATCGATGAAACGAGCAAAAGGGAATCAAAGTATTGCCGCGCGGCTTCTTGGAATTACCCGGCAAGCCCTTAGCAGAAGATTAAAAAACGAAAACGAGAAGGATGATTAATTTTAATCATTTTTGAGAACGGTAAAATTGCCGCTTTCATTATTTATTAAATTTTTTGCTTTCGATTTTATTGCTCTTGCAATATGAAAGGGTCTAAAAAGTTGAGCATAAAATTTGTAAATATGATAATTATTTTTGGTTTCCATTAACCTCAAACATGCCTCTACACTGTTGTGGAAAAAATTCTCATCAGAAAACCACTTCTCCCATTCCGACCTTGCTTTTAATCCCATCTCTTTAAATCTATACTCATTCTCTTTCAATATACCTGGAATTGACCCAATATTTTTTTCGTCAATGCGAATGCTAAAACTTAACCAATCCGGTCCCTCGGGCAGAACAAATTCGTCAGAAATGATTACAGGAACCCTTCCGATAATCATAGTTTCATAAAGTCGAAAACTGGAAGTGCCTAAACCTCTCGGGCAAAGAACAAATTTACTTTTGCTGATCAACTCTACATATTTTCTTCTATATTCCTCAGTAGAATTTGATATTGTGTCAGGATTTTTTCCGTTACTATCAGTATTGATTATCATAGCGGAAGGATGATCAATTCTTAGAATCTTTTTTCGTATCCGGTTTGTTTTTGCGGAACCCATAAAAGAAAATAAATATTCAGCATCTTCATAATTATTTCTGAAACCAATATATTCTTTTTCTGTGATCCCTAAATACGACCAGCCTGATTGACGATTTTCATCAAAATATTTTTTTTCAAGCGAAGCGTACAACCCTGGTAAAAACGGAATGAATCTATCCTTATCGGTGATCAAAAAACTTTTTTCTTTATATCTTTTATATGTAGAGCTTTGCCGGATTTTTTCAAAGTAAGGTCTCAAGTTAGAGAAGAATAAAATTAAATCTGCTTTATTCGGATCGGTGGTAATTTTATGAACCTTATGCTTGTCGCATTTGACCAATCTTTTCACGAAAGGATAAACTAGGGGGTATTTACCCTCCACGGGAACACACACTAACACTTTTGCCATATACAAAATATCAGTTTAATTAAAAATCATTTGCCTTTTATGTTTCTATTTTATAGAAAATAATTAATAGAAGCAATATTCTAAAATCAATTTTATTTTTTAAAAACCCTCTTGAGCAAAAAAATGATTGAAACGTCAAGATTTCTTGCAACAATTATTTCCACCCTCACAGTTATTGAAAAAGTAGCACATAGAACAAATCTTTTGAAAAAGCGGAATAATCGGCATTTCCAAATACGAATTCCCCTTATTTAAAACTTTGGTACTAAAAATGCTTTTTATTAGGCATGGAAAATCAGATACACATATTGCTTGCCGAAAATGAGTTTTATACTCGGTTATCATTAGCCCTTATTTTAGAGGATGCCGGCTACAAAGTTACTCACGTTGAAAACGGTGTTCAGGCATGGATCAGATTAACTGAATCCTTTAATTCCGATAACCCGATTGACTTATTAGTCACAGATATTCAGATGCCGGTAATGACCGGAATTGAACTTATCGACAAAATTTTTACTGAAAAGATTCCAATTCCAATAATTGTAATAACCGGATTTAAAAATTCTGAGGTTGAAATAATTACCAGCTTCGATAATTCAGAATTTCAATCGGAATTTACATCAAAAAATTATAATTATGTTTTGGAAAAACCTTCCGATCCGGAAGATCTTTTGAAAAATGTAAAAAATTCAATTGAAGAATATGATCACCAAAGAACTGCATATCCTTCACGAAGAAAAAATCAGTTTGAAACTTAGTAGGAAACGAATATTTTGAATTAGAAATTAAATTCATTCTTAATATTTTTGACCCCTCAAATAAAATTTTAACCGGTGTCAATTTTGGCTCCGGTTTTTTATGCAATTCCAAACATCCAATTTATTTTAACAAAAATTATTCTTCTGATTTGTAATCTGTTAACCTCAATAATTCTTCAGATTTTTACCCGTATTATATTTGCATGCTCTCACCCTATTTTATATTGTCGACTCAATTCACCCTTCTTTAAATTACTTGCCTGATTTGGAAATACTATTTATAGACTAGCCACTCGCTCTTCCAAATAATCAAAATTAGCGCAATTATTCTAACTATTTTGCAAATCTTTACTGGGTTGTAACCTATTATTTTTCAATGACTTATGGAACATCCCGATTTCTGATTGTCAATTTTATTTGCATGCATTAGTAAACTTCGATCTATAAATACTCAACTAAAAATAAACTTCTCATGGCTTATTAATCGCGTTTTCGCCCCATTTTCAAAGAGTCCCAATTATGATTTTATCACTGGCATACAAAATGTTTAACGGGTGTGTAATTATAAATGAAAAGGTTGAAAAATGATGACGATTAGTAAACAAATATTGCACGGTTTAAGAAAAGCTTTGATTTTAAGTTTGCTTTTAATCGTAACCACAAATGCACAGACAAATTATTATATTTCTACCAGCGGCAACGATTCTAATGATGGCAAGACTCCGCAAACTGCATGGAAAACACTTGCAAAACTTTGGGTTTCATGGACTCCAGTTCAACCCGGCGACAGCATCCTTTTTAGAAGAGGAGATAAATGGGCTCCCACTACCACACAAGCACCAAACGCAATGTTGAGAATTCTCAATAAAAAATCTGGAACCGAACAAAATCCTATAGTTATTGGCGCCTATGGTACCGGAGACAGACCTATTATCAGCTCAGAAAATTACCCAACACCCAGTGCTATACAAGTATTAAGAACAGGCGCTTGCCGGTTTATCATAATTAGAGATTTAGAATTTCGCGGACACATACATTTTTATGCACAAGACGATATGACCATGGGATTAGAGGACATTAAATTCCTTAATAATATTGTTGACGGAGGTTTCGGCGGCGGAAGAATTTCTTTCAGAAACGATTATAATTATATTTATTCACAGGTCCCCGATTCAAATCACGCTGCTCCAACAAATCGTATCGAACTCGGTTATAATACAATACGAAATACAACTGGCGAGGATGCATGTAATTTTGTATGCGCCGGAGATTATCTCTGGGTGCATCATAATTCATGGTATAACTGTGAAGAAGAAGCATTGGATATTGCAGCCGGATACGGACATATAATAGAATACAATTTCATTACCGGAACAACAAGACAAGGATTCAAAATTGCCTCACAATTTAACCCTGTTATCAATGCTACTATCAGAGGCAACTTAATAGTAAGAGGCGGTAATGGAACTTATACTTCGGGTTATGCTCTTATGGCGCAGAAC
>JAENZU010000130.1 GCA_016841125.1 Melioribacter sp.
AAAAAGACAGTCTTAAAATTTTATTAATTGGACCACTCCCTTTAATTAAAGGGGGAGCTACAGTCTTATTCAGTCAGTTGGTTGAAGAACTCAAACTCAAAAATAATGTTCAAATTGAAGTTATTGATAATTCGAGAGAAAATATTCGGAGTATTTTTCAGAATGTATCGAAACTATTGCTTAACACTTTTAAGCTTATTATTAAAGCCCCATTTTACAATATAGTAAGCATTCATTCCTCAACTAATGGAACTGTTTTCTTCGGTTTTATTGTTTACTTAGTAACTAGAATTTACGGGAAACCTTTAATTGTTAGACAATTCGGTGGAATGCTGGATGATGAATACCTAAACATGCCGAAAATTCAAAAGAAAATTTTAGAAACTGTATTCAAATCCGAAGCAGTAATGATTGAGACTAAACGCTTAGTCAATTTTTTCAAAGATAAGATTCCTACGGCAAATATTATCTGGTATCCAAACAGCCGACCTTTGACCAAAATTAGCGGAATAAATCATCGAAATGGGAAAAAATTGAACGCTGTGTTTATTGGTCACGTTAAGCCCAGCAAAGGTGTTTTTATTATCAAAGAAGCGGCGGAAAAATTAAAAAATTTAGATCTCCAAATTGATGTTTACGGACCTTTGATGGAGGGAGTTAAAGAAGATCAAATTAATAATAAAGAAAATGTTTTTTACAAGGGTGTGCTTGAACCGAACAAAGTGCTGCAGACTTTAGCCGGGTATGATTTGCTTATTTTCCCAACTTTTTACGAGCGTGAGGGATACCCCGGGGTAATTATTGAGGCATACATGGCAGGCATTCCCGTCATCACAACAAATTGGATCTCAATTCCTGAAATTGTCGAAGATGGTGTTTCCGGCAGATTGATTGAGCCAAAATCGGCGTCATCTTTAATTAACGCACTGGAATCGTTGTATAATAATCCAAGCGAATTGAAAGAACTGAAGCAAAAGGTTGGGGTATTCTCAAAGAATTTTTCATCTGTTATTTGGACTGACAAATTCCTGGAAGTGTGTTTAAATATTCTTTCAGAAAACGTAGATGAGAAATTACAAAAATGAAAAAGAAACTCAGAATTGTTCATTTTGTATCGTCTTTCACTTCGGGTGGTGCTGAAATGCTTGTAAAAGATATTGCATTTCACCAGAGCAAAGACCACCAGGTTGAGATATGGGGAATGAATCCAGGCCCTGATAAAGAATTCATGGATAATTTTGCAGCCGAGTTAGACGATCAGGGAATCAAGTATAGGGTCTTCGGTTCCAAACCTCATAGCATGAGAATTAAACGTCTATTTAGTTTAAGAAAGGCGCTCAAAGAGATAAGACCCGATATTATAAATACTCACTCCGAAGTAACAACACTTTATATGGTTTTGGCATCGATTGGAATTTCTGCCATAATAGCTCAAACCATTCACAAACTAAAATTCGATTATCCATTTTTACAGCGTTATTTTGTAAAACCGCAAATTCAAACTTATGTAGCTATTTCAAACAATATACAAAAGATAATAGAGGACACACTTAAAATTGGGGATAAGACCACCCCAATAATTTATAACGGAATAAGTTTAGAGAAATTTCAAATAGATAAAAGGGAAATAAAGAATCGAGTAAAAAATATTATTTGGATAGGCCGGCTGGTTACTCAAAAAGATCCGGTAAATTTACTGAATGCATATAAACTTTTGGTTGATCGATTGACTTCCGAATCTACTGAGATTCCAATGTTGAATATTGTCGGTGACGGTCACATGCGCGGCGAACTGGAAGAAATGGTAAAGAATTTAACAATCAGTGATTATGTGACCTTTTGGGGAATAAGAAATGACATCCCACAATTACTATTTGAGAATGATCTTTTAGTAATGTCTTCAAAAACTGAAGGTTTGTCCATCGCACTGCTGGAGGCTTCTGCATCCGGTATTCCAATTGTGGCTACTGATGTTGGCGGTAATCATGAAATTGTTGAACATAATAAATCCGGCTTACTTGTGGAGAAAAAGAATTCTCAAATGCTCTCCGATGCAATTTATTCTTTGCTGAACAGCCCCGATAGACGAAAAAGTTTTAGTGAATACGCAATTAATAAATCGAAGAATTTTACTATTGAAAGTACTGTAAAAAATTACACAAGATTATTTCATAGTTTCCATCAGGATTAGTCGTAAATAATAAAAAGATCGATTTTAATAAAAAGTAAAATGTTTTTTAGGTTGATAACTTATTGGATTGAAAATTTTTCTTATAAAGTAAATTTCCAAATTAAATTTTAATTCAATCGGCTGAGATGACCCAGTATAAAAGTTTATTAAACTTGATAGTCAATAATTATTTATGACTTAGAGATGGCAATTATTTTTTCATCAAGAAATTTTATTAAGTGTCTTGTGAATGCAGGTGAAGTTCAATCAAAAAAAATAAGCAGTAAAATTTAGAAATGAAAAAAAAATTAAAAATAGTTCATTTTGTTTCTTCATTTACCTCCGGCGGAGCCGAGATGCTGGTTAAAGAAATTGCCTATAATCAAAAAGATTCACATCAGGTTGAAATTTGGGCAATGAATCCGGGATCGAATAAAGAGTTTATGCAAAAATATTCAGAAGATTTATCAGAAAATGGAATTAACACGTTAGTTTTTGGTGAAAAGCCTAATAAAATGAGATTCCACCGATTTATGAAAATTAGAAAAGCAATAAGAGATAGGAAACCTGATATTATTAATACTCATTCTGAAGTTACAACTGGTTATCTAATATTTGCGTCTATCGGCTCAACTACAAAGGTGGTGCAGACAATTCATAATACAATAATAGAATATACCTATCTTCAAAGAATATTTATAAAACATATGATTGATAAGTTTATATCTATCTCTGCCAAAACTCAGGAAGTTATCACGAATGAACTTAATATTTCCCAAAAACAAGCACCAATAATTTACAATGGAATCCGTTTAGAAAAATTTCAAAAACAGAAACGGTGTATTCGAACAGACGTAAACAAAATAATTAGCATTGGAAGACTTGTTCCTCAGAAAGATCATAAAACATTATTGGATGCTTATAAAATATTAATTGATAGATTAAACTCTGAAAATTTGATTATTCCAATATTATATATTGTTGGAGACGGTAATTTAAAAAATAATCTGTCAAAACAATCTGAAGCATTAGGTATTGCCGAATATATAGAATTTTTAGGAGTTAGAAACGATATACCCGAATTGTTATATGAAAGCGACATTTTGGTTATGTCGTCACGATGGGAAGGATTATCAATAGCTTTACTGGAAGCTTCCGCCACCGGTATTCCAATTGTGGCGTCGGATGTGGGCAGTAACAATGAGATTGTGAAGGAAGGGGTATCCGGATTTTTGGTTCCAAAAGGAGATCCGGGAAAATTTGCAGATGCAATTTATTCGCTTAATAGAAGTAAAGAAATAAGGGAAAATTTTTCCCGCGGAGCAATTCATATTGCTAATTCTTTTTCTATAGACGAAACTGTAAAAAATTACACTAAACTTTATCAAGAAATCTGCTCATAAAGACATATTGGTTTTTGAATGAATTCAAGAGTTAAAAAAGCTGTTTTTATTAATGCGCATAAGCATCCTTCTACAGATAAAATATTCGAGCTGCTGAAGACTAATTATAGTGATTATCAATTTGACATTATTCAATTGGATAATATTTTGTTTAAGAGAATGTCAATTATTTTTACAAACACACTTTATATTATACTGGAACATGGAATTAGAGTGTGTACTAGTAAAAAAAGATACGTACAGGCATTCATGACCACAACTTATATATTCAATCTCATAAAAAAGATTGTTGCAGAATTAATGAGCGGGAAAAATTACGTTTTCTCTTTTCAGGTCGGGTCGCTTTTTGATTCAAGTTTTCAAGGTGTACCTCATTTTATTTATACAGATAATACATTTAAAGCTAATTTGAATAGCCCGATATTTAAACGTGCTGATCTCCCATCCAAAAAGTGGCTTGAGCTTGAAAGAACTATTTACGATAATACTGCATTAAATTTTACGCGCAGTTCAAACGTGAATGAATCGATTGTGAACGATTATAATATTGATTCTCAAAAAGTTATTAATATCTATGCCGGCTATAATGTGCCGGATAATAGACCAATCATTATGAACAACGAGAAATATTCCAATAAAACAATCTTATTTGTGGGGGGCGACTGGGAAAGAAAAGGGGGTCCTGAGCTAATTAAGGCATTTATAAAAGTTTTGGAAGTCCACCCGGATGCTCGTTTAAGAATTATTGGATGCAGCCCCGATATTTCAGCACCAAATGTTGAAATTTTAGGTAAATTAGATTTAGAAAATTTGTATGAATATTATACGACTTCATCAATATTCATAGTCCCTTCAAGACTTGAGCCGTTTGGTATTGTATTTATTGAGGCTATGTATTTTAATTTGCCTGTTATTGCAACAAACATACAGGCTCTCCCCGATTTTATAAATCAGGGAGTAAATGGTTATCTTGCAGAACCTGGCGATTTTGATAGTTTGTCGCAATTTATGATTGATCTTTTAAACGATCCTCAAAAATGTAAAAAGATGGGAGAAGAGGGGAATAAACTAGTTGCTGAAAAGTATAATTGGGAAAATGTAAGAATTTTATTAAAAGAAAATATTGATAAGTTTATTGAAAATTAAATATTTTTAATCTTATTAGTACGAAAGGGAAATTCAATAAATTCATTTGCAATCGAGCTATGAATGCCGCATAAAAAATAAGGCGATCTAATTTGTTACGAATGTATTTATGAATTAAAATTATGAAAAAGATAGCATTTATTAACACACATTATCATCCTATTAATGAGAATCTGTTAAGAATATTTAAGGAAAATTTCCCAGACTATGAAATTGATTTCATAGATTTGGTGAAAATTATAAAGAAAAATTATTTGATTCAGCTTCTTAATTTGCTTTTTATTCTAATTGAATTTAATAAGGGATTATTTAAAGGAACCTGGAAAATAAAAGAAGCATTTTTCAGAACTACTTTTATTCACAAAAGAATGAAAAAGAAGATTAATGCAATTCTGAAAAGTGGGGATTATGAATTTTCATTCCAAACCAATTCGTTATTTGACACCAGTCTGAAAGGGCTTCCTCATTTCATTTATACCGATCACACAAATATGGCAAATTTAGGTTATCCCCATTTCAAAAAAGAAAAATTAGTTCCGGAAAAAATAATAGAGCTTGAAAAAAAGATTTATCAGAATGCATTGAGAAGCTTTACTTACAGTACCAATGTTGCAAATTCAATTTCTAATCATTACGGTATAGACTCTTCAAAAGTTAAATGTGTTTATGCCGGGAGTAATGTTCCTGTTGATGGACTGAGTAAAAAAAATGATGATAGTAATGAAAAATATATAAACAAAAATATTCTCTTTGTCGGGATTGATTGGGTGCGAAAAGGAGGTCCGGATTTAATAAGCTCTTTCGAAAAAATTTTAGAAATTCATCCTGATGCCTCAGTTACAATTATTGGTGCCGAACCATCGATTGACATTAAAAATGTAAAAGTGATTGGCAGGATTCCTGTTGATAAGCTCCCAGAATATTATGCTAAAGCTTCAATTTTCTGCCTTCCAACCAAATTGGAGCCTTTCGGAATTGTGTTTGTTGAAGCAATGATGTACAAATTGCCAATAGTCTCAACAAGAATTGGTGCACTGCCCGATTTTGTTACCGTGGGAGAAAATGGTTATTTAATAGACCCGGGAAATATTGAACAATTAACAAATGCACTTCTCGATCTTTTAAATGACTCAGAAAAATGTGAGCGCTTTGGGCAAAGAGGTTATGAAATAGCTTCGGAAAAATATACGTGGAACAAAGTTGGCGAAAGGTTAAAAGAAAATATTATTAGTGCATTAAAGTCTGAAAGAGAAGCATAATTATGTGCGGAATAACCGGGTTTATAGACTTCGGCAAAACCACTTCTGAGTTGAATATTCATTCAATGACCGACACTCTTACTCATCGCGGACCGGATGATTCGGGTTATCATTTTGAAATTAGAGCTGACTACCATCTTGGAATCGGGCACAGAAGACTTTCGATTCTAGATCTGTCAGAACTCGGCAAGCAGCCGATGTTCTTTAAAGATTATATAATTTCATTTAACGGTGAAATTTATAATTATCTTGAAATTCGCGAAGAACTTATCAAACTGGGTTATCAATTTGTTTCGAATTGTGATACGGAGGTAATACTCAAAGCATACGATAAATGGGGGACTGACTGCATCCATAAATTTAACGGTATGTTTGCAATTGCAATTTTTGATAAAAAAAACGAAACCCTCTATCTTTTCAGAGACCGCATCGGAATAAAGCCACTTTACTACTATTATGACGGGCGCTCAATTGCTTTCGCTTCCGAATTAAAAGCCTTTTTTCATCTCCCCTCGTTTAACAAGGAAATAAATAAAAATGCTTTGTATCTATTTATTTATCACGGTTACATTACAGCCCCTTATTCTATCTTCGAAAATGTGTTTAAACTTAGTCAAGGGGAAGCACTAATTTTCAAAAACAATAAAATTGATGTATCAAAATATTGGGATTTAGGGGATAAATATTTAGAGAATAGTAAAACTAGAATTTCAAATTTAGACACGGCACTAACTAAGTTCGACGATTTGATCAAAAGCGCAGTAAAATACCGGATGATTAGTGATGTTCCAATTGGATGTTTTTTAAGCAGCGGTTATGATTCCTCAATTGTGGCCTCGGTTATGCAGGAACTTTCCGATATTCCGATTGATACTTTTTCGATGGGGTTTGAAGAAGAAGATTATAACGAAGCTCATTTTGCAAAAGAAATTTCCGCCTACCTCGGAACGCATCACCACGAATTATATTTTTCGATTAATGAAACGAAAAGTATGATCGAAGATTTCACTCATTATTTTGATGAACCCTTTGCTGATCAATCCCTATTCCCTACAATGATTTTGAGTAAACTTACAAAAGATAATGTTACTGTGGCACTATCCGGAGACGGCGGGGATGAATTATTCTGCGGTTACTATTCTTATGAGTCGATGCTGAAATACAGGAATTTCATTGGGTTGGGCAAATCTTTGCATTTGCTAAAGCCGCTGCAGATCGAAAAATTATTATACCTGTTCAATTACAGATCATTAAAACTGCCTCATCTAAATTCTGTTAATAACATGGTAAATAACGGATATCTGCAATCAGAATTTTATCTGCAAGGAATTATTAAGGGAATCAAATCATATATTTCTCCTGAATATTATAAAATTCTGGACCATACCGAAAATATTCAAGAGAAGTCAATGCTTCTGGATATGGTTACCTGGCTTCCCTCTGATATACTCACTAAAGTTGATTTGGCATCGATGTCTGTTGCGTTAGAAGCCAGGGTCCCGCTTTTAGATTACCGCATTGTTGAGTTTTCTTTTGAGGCAGACCACTCACTTAAGTATCACTCCGGCGAAAAAAAATATCTTTTGAAAGAATATCTGCACAGAAGAATTCCGAAGAAATTAATGGATAGACCCAAAAGAGGTTTTGGTGTTCCAATTTTTAAATGGCTGTACGGCGATTTAAAATATCTCCTCGATAATTACTTTAGCGATGAATATTTAACTAAACAAAATATTTTTAACCTAAAAGTTGTAAAAAGACTACTTAATTTATTTTGGACCAAAAGGGAAGATAAGAATGTGCACAATTTGGTCTGGCATCTTTTGGTTTTCCAACTTTGGTGGGAGCGGTATTTAGGTAATGACTAACTCTTTTATCCGCTATTATAACACTATAAAATATTTGAAATTACGTCAGACGCTGGGACGAGCTTTGGCAGGAATTAAATATAAAGCTCGGCTATTCCGGTTACCGGAAATTTCCGATAGTTTAAATGGAATTATTACACCGCAAGTCGGATTCCTAAAACATGATCCTTGGAATAATAGGAATAACCTCAAAGAAAACATTTTCAATTTCTTGAATTGCAAAGCTAATTTTGGGAATGAAATTGACTGGAAAGCAGAAAAACAATCGCATCTTTGGCAATACAATCTTCATTA
>JAENZU010000131.1 GCA_016841125.1 Melioribacter sp.
ATTATCTTCAAAATGAAAATGAACGGAAGAGAATTGCTTCTGCAGGGTATCAAAGATTCTTAAAGGACCATACGATGCAGAAAAGGTTTAAAGAAATGTTTTCAATTATTCAATCCGCAAAAAAATAAATTCAATGAAACATCAGCAATCAATTTTAATATTGGATTTTGGTTCACAATATACTCAGCTAATAGCACGCAGAATCCGAGAGGCGAGGGTCTATTCCGAAATTCACCCGCATAATTTTGAACTTCCGAAAATAAAAAATCTCAATCCAGTGGGGATTATTCTATCCGGCGGACCAATGTCTGTTTACGATTCCGGGGCTCCCGAAGTAAACAGCGAAATATTTGAATTAGGAATTCCAATTTTAGGAATATGCTACGGGCTTCAATTAATTTCTCTTTCGCATAAAGGTAAAGTTGAACCGGCAAAGAATAGAGAATATGGACGCGCATTGTTGGAAGTTGTAAATCAATCAGGAATCTTTGAGGGGTTTCCGAACAACTCAAATGTTTGGATGAGTCATGGAGATTTTATCACACAGATTCCGCAAGGATTTAGAGTTGATGCAAAAACGGACAACTCGCCGATTTGCGCAATATCAAATCCTTCCAAAAAAATATTCGGATTGCAGTTCCACCCTGAAGTTGCCCATACAACAGAGGGGAGAAAAATAATTGATAATTTTCTATTCAGAGTTTGC
This sequence comes from Melioribacter sp., assembly GCA_016841125.1. GTDB lineage: Bacteria > Bacteroidota > Ignavibacteria > Ignavibacteriales > Melioribacteraceae > JAENZU01. The sequence goes on from JAENZU010000131.1 coordinate 707, forward strand.
AGCTGTGAACCGAATTGGACACCCAAAAATTTTATAAATGAAAGTATTGATGAGATTCGAAAAAAAGTAGGCAGCAATAAAGTTATTTGCGCTCTCAGCGGGGGTGTTGATTCTTCAGTGGCTGCAGTGCTTATGCGCGAAGCAGTAGGTGAACAGCTTGTTTGTGTTCATGTGGACCACGGTCTGATGCGGAAAAACGAGAGCCGTGATATAATTAAAATGTTCGACGACAATTACAATTTAAATGTTATTCATGTCGATGCTTCGGAGTTGTTCCTATCAAGATTGAAAGACGTAGTTGATCCTGAGAAGAAACGAAAAATTATAGGAAATACTTTCATTGAAGTATTTGAAGAAGAAGCCAAAAAACTTCCGGGGCTCGAATATCTGGTGCAGGGAACACTCTACCCCGACGTTATAGAGTCAGTATCGGTAAAGGGAGCATCGGTCACAATCAAAACACATCACAATGTTGGCGGGCTGCCTGAAAAAATGAATCTAAAATTGATTGAGCCTTTTAGGGAATTATTTAAAGATGAAGTTAGAGCGATTGGCAGAGAGTTGAATTTACCGCCCGATTTTATTGGGCGTCATCCTTTTCCCGGACCCGGTTTAGCGGTACGCGTGCTTGGTTCCATTACCGAAGAGCGGGTACTTATTTTGCAGGAAGCCGATGAAAAATATATAAACGAAATAAAAAAAGCCGGGCTCTACGATAAAATTTGGCAGGCGTTTGCCGTGCTATTGCCTGTTCAAACAGTTGGAGTGATGGGGGATTCACGAACTTACGAAAATGTAATTGCCCTACGTGCTGTTGTCTCGTCGGATGGAATGACAGCCGACTGGTACCGCTATGATTATGATTTTTTGGAAAGTGTCTCCAATAAAATTACTAGATCGGTTAGAGGTGTTAACCGTGTAGTCTATGATATCAGTTCAAAACCTCCGTCAACAATTGAGTGGGAATAATCGGGGGGTGAAAAGTTTAGAATATCAACTCGAAAAGGGTAAACTTCTTTATAATGAAGGAAAGTATCTTCACGCTCTTCAAATTTATCAAACTCTTTTAACTCAATATAATTTCGATAAAGTAGTGTTTTACAGATTGATCCAAATTTATGAAAAATTAAATAGGGCAAATGCAATTTTGCGTTTAGCAGAAAATTATAATGAAGAAATAATTAATGATGAGGATTTATTTAATGCGATCATCTCAGTATTAATACGAAACAGTTTGTTTGAGGAAGCATCCGGTATAATTGATAAGGGTCCGGATTCTCAGTTAAGAAAATATTTCAAAGGGCTGATCGGATTTACTCAATCAGATTTTCAAATGTCAATTCTAAATTTCAACGATTTCATAAAAACTAAGAAGTCATCTGAACTTGTACCTGAGGCACTTTACTATTTGGCAGAAAGTTACTTCTTTCTCAAAGAATATGATCACTCCTATCAAAAGGCATTGGAAGCAAAATATTTCCTGCCGGATGACGATAGGATAATTATTTTATTGGCGGAGAATTGTTTCGAGTTGGGAATGCTGCAGAATGCTTCCGGTTATTTAGGAAAGGTTTCCAATAAAGATAACGGAAGATATAATTTGGTTGCAGCAAAAGTTTCGATGAAAAATTCGAAAAGCTGATTGACAAAATTTATTTTACCAAAAATTTAACCTTCCAAATTTGATAAAAATAATAATTATTATTAAAATGATTACTAATTATGACGGAGGGTCAAATTTATAAGGTTAAAGATTTACCGTTGGATGATAGACCCAGAGAAAAGCTGGCACTGAGGGGAGCTTCTAGTTTAACCGATGCAGAATTGATCGCAATCATTTTGAGAACCGGGACAAAAGGTTCATCGGTTGTTGACATATCTCATGGCTTGATAAATAAGTATAATAATCTTGCTGTGCTTTCCTCTAAATCTGTTGATTCACTAATGCAGGAAAAAGGGATAGGCAGGGATAAAGCAGCTACACTTGCGGCATGCTTCGAAATTGCCAGGCGCGTTTCGTCCCAGCAAAAAACATTGTGGAATAAAAAAATCACATCACCTTCTGATGTTGCAAATTATTTTATCCCAATGATGAAAGATGAAATCAAAGAGAAATTTATTGTGATTTGTTTGAATTCTGCAAATAAGATAAATAAATACGAAGTGATCTCCGTGGGTAATCTAAATTCAAGTATTGTGCATCCGAGGGAGGTTTTCAAAGTAGCTATCGATAATGATTCGGCAAATATTATTATTTTGCATAATCATCCCAGCGGAAATGAGGAACCGAGTAATGAAGATATTTCAATAACAAAAAAAATTGTGGAAGCCGGAAAAATTTTGGATATACAAGTTTTTGATCATATTATTATTGCAGGTAATAGTTTTACTAGTTTTGTAGAAAGACACCTTATCTAAATGATTTTAGCAGAGACATCTGAAAAATGTATTAAATTAGAATTCCGCTTGTTAGTTAGAAGTAAAAATAATAATATATTTCATCTTACTTTAGTTACAATGTTCAATTATAGATTGGTTGTTTTTGAATATCAAACCTAGTTCAGGTTCGATATCCCGAAAACTATTCGGCAATCAAAATCATCTTAATTATATTGAAAATTAGTGATACACAAGCAAACTCAAATCGTTTAATTTTAATCACCCAAAAGATGTAGTCCATTTTTCATCCCTTTGCCCTATTGTTTTCTCGCTAGTTTGTATCGAATATATTTTCAGTATAATTTGTTAAAAGGGATTTCTGATATATTTCAGAATGTCATTTGCTGAAAACGGAAATCCAAAGGTTTTGCATTATATCTATGATCTTCACGGATTGTTAAATATGCGAGGTCCTATTTTTCAGAAGCCTTTTAACATCAAATTAATATTGTTTTTCACAAAAAATGCGTATATTAGAAAGTTGAAAAGGAAATTTTTACTAATCAATCAAAGGAGGAATCAAATGACTAAAATCAAAAAGCTGTTTACTTCCGGTCTTAGCGTTATTCTCTTAGTCGGAATGCTTGGACTCTACGGCTGCGGCGGTGTATCTGAAGAACAACTAGCAGAATTGGATGCCCTCACAGCTGAAGTCAGCGCGTTGCAAAAAGAAGTAAATTCTTTAAAGAGCGAGAAAACTAAATTAGAAAGAGAAATTGCAGAAAAAAATGCAAAGCTTGAAGAATGTGCAAAAGCTAAAGCAGAAACCCAAGCAAATTTACAAAAGATGGGAAAATAATTAAAAGTTTAATAATATAAGATTCGGAGGAAAATAATGAAATTTACAAAAACCTTGATCTCTCTTCTTACTCTGTTTTTATTATTCTCTGCTTCTGCAATTGCACAAGAAAGAGAAATGACAGAAGAAGAATGGCAGAATGAAATTAACCGACTCACTCAAAAGAAATCGGAACTGACTCAGGAACTTCAAGCACTTCAGAAAGAAGTTAATGATCTTAAAGCTAAAAACGCAGGTCTGCAAGCATACGATGATTGTATAGATGAATTATATGCAATGGTTGGAGCCAGCAGAGCAGATGTAGATAACTTCAGAAAAAAAATCCGCGATTTCGACAGTAAATTTTCGAATCAAGATATTTCAAATGAAGATCTGCAAGCTGAGTTAGATGCACTCAAAGATAATAAAATAAGTGCTCTTCCAGAATTTTTTGATAAAGTTCACAATCAGCTTCAAAATAAATTGAACAACCGCGATTGGAAGCCTAAAGAAATTATGTACACAGTTGTTAAAGGCGACCATCTCTGGGGTATTTCTAAAAAGAAAGACCATTATGATAACCCGTTTGCATGGCCTATGATTTACAATGCAAACAAAGACAAAATTAATGATCCAGATTTAATTTATCCAAAACAAATATTTAAGATCCCTAACTTGACTGAAGAAGAAATGGCTAAATACGATAAGATTCGTAGAAACTACAAGCCTGCTCCTCTGCAGTAATAAGTTTATTCTGTAAGGATTTAAATTAAATTTGAAATTTCTTTTTTAAATTTTTAGCCCTTTTCAATTTTATTGGAGAGGGCTTTTTTTATTTAAAGGAGGCGTTTACGCAAGAAGAAAGAGTATTAAAACTTGAAAATGTAGATTTTCAGATGCTGCTCGGTTACAACGATGTTAATCTAAAACCGATGGAAGAAAGGTTCAACGCAATTGTATCTGTGCGAGGAGATAACATTTTTTTGAAAGGCGTCCGGGAGGAACTGGAGAGTCTTGAAAAAATATTTAAAGAAATGGTTTATGTTCTCAATACTTCGGGTAAGCTTGGGGAAAGTGATGTAAATACTATAATTGACCTTACCCAGCAAGGCAGAGAAATTGTTAGTGACGACGAATATGATAATATAATTCTTTATACAAAAAAGGATGTTATCAAAGCGCGCACACCAACGCAGATTTCTTACTCTCAAAGCATTCGTAAAAATGATATTGTGTTTGCAATTGGTCCCGCCGGTACGGGAAAAACATTTTTGGCTGTTGCGTTTGCGGTATCGGCATTAAAGAAGGGAATTGTAAAGAAAATAGTTTTGGTGAGACCAGCTGTGGAAGCCGGTGAGAGTTTGGGTTTTCTGCCCGGTGATTTTAGAGAGAAGATCGATCCTTATTTGAGACCGCTTTACGATGCGCTTAACGAAATGCTGCCGACCGATCAGTTAAAGAGCTACATTGAGAAAAATATTGTTGAAATTGTACCCCTTGCCTACATGAGAGGAAGAACTCTGCACAATGCTTATGTGATATTGGATGAAGCACAAAATGCTACCAGCATGCAGATGAAAATGTATTTGACGCGACTCGGTCCCAATTCTAAAGCAATAATCACGGGGGATATTACGCAAATCGATTTGCCGGTGAGATCTGAAAGCGGGCTTGTGCTGGTGCAGGATATACTAAAAAATATTGACGGGGTGTCCTTTGTCTATTTCGATAAAAAGGATGTTGTGCGTCATAAACTAGTTAAAGATATTATTGATGCTTATGAAAAATATTCAGACGATAACGGCAATGGTAAAAACAAGAAGAACGGAAATAATCTAAACAAAGATTAGTCCTTTTTGCTTTCATCCCAATACTTATCCATTTCAGAGAGGGAAGATTTTGTAATATCTTTTCCCTCTTCTTTCATTCGCTTTTCAATAAATTGAAATCTTTTTAAGAACTTTTCATTCGTTTTTCTTATGGCATCCTCAGGATTTATTTTTAAAAATCTCGAGTAGTTAATTAATGAAAAGAAAAGATCACCCAGCTCGTCTTCGAGCTTTTCCCGATCACCGCTTCTTTCACTTTCGTGAAGTTCATCAATTTCTTCAACTACTTTTGCCCAAACATCCTCTTTATTATCCCAATCAAATCCAACTTTGGATGCTTTTTCCTGAAGCCTGAATGCACGGTGAAGTCCCGATAAATTTTTAGGTACACCTTCCAGCACTGAATTTCTACCCTCTTCAAGTTTAATTGTTTCCCAATTTCTTGTAATATCTTCATTTCCGTTTACTTTAACATCGCCGAAGACATGTGGGTGTCTTCTTATCAACTTAGAATTTATTGAATCAATAACATCATCAATTTTAAATGTACCGTTTTCTTCGGCAATTACCGAATGGAAAACAATATGCAAAAGCAGGTCGCCTAACTCTCCCTTTAGATCATTATAATTTTTTTCATCTATAGCTTCAACAACTTCATAAGCTTCCTCAAGTGTATTAGCCTTTATAGAATCGTGAGTTTGTTCTTTATCCCAAGGACATTCTTTTCTTAATCTGTACATTATTTTCATTAATTCTTCAAACTTAACTGCGGACATGTCTAACCTCAAAATTATTTTGCAAAAATTAACACCTTCAGTTGTCGGATACAAATTTTATTTGTAATCTGTTTTTATTCAACTGCATAAAAATTATATTTGATTATTAAATAAAGAGGAGAATTTATGATTGAAGAAAAATTAAAAGAACTGGGTTATGTAATTCATGAAGCACCAAAACCGCTTGCTGCATACATTCCGGCAACAGTTGACGGAAAGTTGGTTTATACCGCCGGTCAATTACCGATGAAAGACGGTCAGCTTCAGTTTAAAGGAAAAGTAGCGGGCGAGGTTTCAGAGGAAGAAGGAATTAAAGCAGCGGAAATGTGCGCTATTAACTGTTTGAGCGTTATTAAATCCGCCGTCGGATCTCTCGATAATTTGGAGAGGATAATTAAAGTAACTGTATTTGTTGCTAGTTCCGATGGTTTTACTGCGCAGCCTAAAATTGCAAACGGCGCCAGTGAATTTTTAGTTAAAGTTTTTGGTGAAAAAGGCAAACATGTGCGGAGTGCCGTTGGTGTAAGCGAACTGCCTCTTGGTGCACCTGTGGAAATTGAAATGATCGCAAAAATAAAATAGTAATTGATCACACTAAAATATTTGATTTTATAATTATAATGCATTGTGAACCATCTTGTATTTGACGGTCAAATTATTATTTTAGAATGAAACATTTATTCGATTGTGCTTGTTAAAACAATAATTAATTGATGCAGATATGAAAAAGATCATTTTAATATTTATACTTGTCAGCACTGTTAGTTTTGCTCAATTCAAAGAGGAACTAAATAAACCTGTTGATATAAAAAAGGGAATTCTTAGCGAATCCCCCAGTCCTTCTTTGTTAGGATTTTTTAACCCGAACAATTTCAGCATGCATCATTCGTTCAGTATGTCATATTCAGCATTTGGAAATAATGGTGTGGCGTTGGGTGTTTATACCAATAGTTTGGCGTACCAGTTCAGCGAAAAATTGAATATAGAAGTTGATGCCAGTTTAGTCAATTCACCCTACAGTTCTTTCGGCAATGGTTTTGCCGATCAAATAAACGGTATTTATTTGAGCCGTGCACAGATAAATTACAAACCAAGCGAAAATACTTTTATTACGCTTCAATTCCGAAATGAACCGTACAATTATTCACCTTACGGCTATTATGGTTACCCCGGTTATTACAGAAATAGTTTATTCGAAGATTTCCCCGATAAGAATTAATCGATTTTTTTTTCTATTTTTAATAACCGAGTTTCCACTCGGTTATTTTTTTGTCATTAACTTTAGAAACTTGAATGAGTACGCCGCAAAAAAAAAGCAGTAAACCTCAAAAGGATGTTAAGTCATCAACAACTAATATTGCTTTAAATATCGTTATTTTCTTTTTAGCCGCATTAATTATTTACATGTCTTATTCAATTTTTATTAAAGTGACTGACAAAGAAAAAGAAACCGTTGAAACAACTGATAATGAAGTCCCTTCGGATATAATTCAATGCGAAGTACTTAACGGCTGCGGGGTTCCGGGTGTTGCCGACAGGTTTACCGATTATCTCCGGTCCAGAAATTTTGACGTTGTAGAGATAGGTAATTATATGAACTTTGATGTTGATG
>JAENZU010000132.1 GCA_016841125.1 Melioribacter sp.
TGTGCAAACCTTTGAGCAAATTTGAAAATGAACCCGCGTGAAAAACCAAAGTCGGAATTTGAATAGAGACTGTAAGTTCTCTCACGACCGAAAACTTCAATTTCCTTTGTTTGTGTACCTGTCAAATCTCTGAAATCCTCAAAGAATACGGTTAAATCAACGGCAATATTATCTGTAAGCTGCTGCTGCAGACCAATTTCACCCTTAACCGTTTTTTGCGGTTCTAAATCGGCATTACCAAATATTCCCTGATTACCGGACCCGACACCCAGTTCGAAATCGGGATTTGTGTATAACAATTCGTAACGGGGTAATTGGAAGAAATGCCCGTAGGAAAAGTGAATAACACCTTGATCCGATATTGGAAACGCCAATCCGAGACGAGGGCTCAATTGAGTTTTGATTGAGGCATCTTTGTACCAATATTCGAGTCTATCCGCAACAGTTTTTTCTCTTTCTCCAAGCGAAGGATCGAATACACCATTTCCGTTAGAATCGAAAAATTGATTGTCCGGTTTCAATGGATTATTAATATTGGGATCGGATGGATCGTTTAAAATTTGTCCGTCGGGTTCAAACACATCGAATCTTACACCGGCATTAAATATTAGATTAAAAGCTTCAAATTTTGCCTGAACATAACCTGAACCTTCGATCGGATTTTTAGTATATAAATCGTTATCCTGGGTTGACTGAGGCGGGATCATTACATTATAAGGCACCGCTCTCTGACCATTTTCATCAAGCATCGGCACCAAATTAATGTTGTGATAGAAAAGATCGTGTCGTTTAAATTCACCGCCGAACTGTATATTAATTTCTTGTGTAAACTGTGTTGTCCAATCTAATTTGGCTATATAGGTACCGGTTCCGCGTTTGAAGCGGTTTGTGTTGGTTCCGCCAATGTTAAAACTGAACGGGGGTGTCTGCAAAGCTGTATTATCAACATACTCAGTTGGATTTGCAGGATTACCGGTATATATATTTTCGAATAAATAATGTTCGTAATTTTTGTAAAAGTAGGAAAGGCTTAAAGTGTAAAAGCTTTTTCCCGATAGGGCATGATTAATTGAGAAAATATTGGTGTTGGAATTTTCAAAACGCTGCAGATTGTTATCGGGGGTAAGCTTGTTGCCGTGATCGTAAAATTGGAATTCTCTATCGTCATAAATATAATTATAGCTTAGGCGGAAACCTGAAAATAAATTATAAGTTAATTTACCTTGAGCGAATATTCTCTCAAAAGGATTCATATTAACCATTTCGCCGTCGCCGTTTTCAGTAATATTGAAAGCCGAACCGCCGGAGCCGGAAACTTCGGAAGCTCTGTCGGTAACCAAATAATCTCTTTTCCCGTAAAAATAGCCTGTATTAAAAAAGTAGCGTCCGTTAGCGAAGAAATAAAGTTTATCTCTAATAATAGGACCGCTTAAACTACCTTCGAAATTTCTAATGGCAACAGGATTAATATCGTCGATATTCCAAAAAACATCTGTATTGTCTGAAACATAATCTCCAACATAAGTTGAAACAGTTCCCGTAAACAAATTTGAGCCGTCTTTTGTAACAAGATTAACCACACCTGAAAGCGCCTGTCCAAACTCTGCATTAAAGGCACCGCTCATAACCTGAAGTTCCTGCACTGCGCTTGTATTAACATCAACCACATTGGAACCGTTATATGCGTCGGTAACCGGCACGCCGTCAATCTGATAGGTTATCTGACCTGATCTTCCGCCGCGTACGTGGATGTCGCCGCCCTGGGAAACAACGATGCCAGCCTGCAGTTCGAGAATGTCTCCAATTTCTGTAACAGGTAATTCAGAAATTAAGTCTGCGCCGACAACGGAAGTTGTGGAAGTTTGATCTTTTTGAATAAGCGGTTTAGTTGCAATTACGGTAACCTCCTGCCCAAGTTCTATCGAGGTATCGGAAAGCTGAAAATCCTGCTGAGTTGTCAAATCAATAGAAACTCTTAAATTTTCAACGGTCACCGAATTATATCCAATTGCGGATGCTTTAATAGTATAAGTACCGGGCGGAATATTAATAATAGAGTAATACCCGTCAATATCCGATGCAGCACCAAGAGTAGTGCCTACAATAATAATATTAACGAATGGAAGAGGCTCCCCGGTTGTTTGATCAACGACCCTGCCGGCAATCTTTCCTGTAGTGCCGAGCATCCCAAAGGAGGTGCTTGTGAAAAGTAAAAAAGCCGTTATTGAAAGAATTAATAGCGGTAAAAGTTTTTTCATGAATGCCTCCCACTAAGGAAGTATGTTGTTGGTTGTTCTTTAATTATTTTATTCGTCATAAATGGATGTTAAAGTTAATAAATAATATGTTAATTTTTAACAACAAAATTCTAACTGCTAAGCGGCTTGTTGAATCTTGCTAAATTTTTAATGAGAATTTCTTATTGATCAATCAAAATACTATCAATAGTTTACGTTACTTTTTTTTGATAAACTAAATTACTTTCCAATTAAAATGAATACAAAAGAAAAAGCTTTAATGCACATTGAAAATATTCGAACCCAATTAACCTCGAAAGGCTATTATTTGGAACCTACTGTGGAAAAAAATTTCCATTATGAAATGCATGTTATTGTATCACAAAATAAGTTTAAGGTGCTGGTTTACTTCGGTAAAAAAGGAGTTAAAACTGTAATTCAGGGAAACAGTAAAGAGCCTGCTTACGATGAAATCAACTATATAATTAATCCGCAGAGTGCGCTGGATTTTCCCGAAGAGGTTTTGATAGAGCCCGAGGAATATATCGGCACGGATGAAACCGGCAAAGGCGATGTATTCGGTCCGCTGGTTGCTGCGGCAGTTTATGTTGATTCTAAACTTAAAACAGAACTTAGATCAATTGGAGTTAAAGACAGCAAAACTCTTTCCCCCGCACAAATAAAAATTATTGCCGGTAAGATAAAAACATTGGCAAAAGGGAAATACGATATTGTCAGCATCAATCCAGAAAAATACAATGAGCTCTACGCAAAATTTAAAAATCTGAATAAACTATTAAATTGGGCCCACTCAAAAGCAGCAGAAAATTTGATCATCAAAACAAACTGCGAAACAGTTATTACGGATAAATTCAGTAAAGAATATCTCAACTTCAGCAAAGATGTGGATCATCTTAATATCAAACTTATCTCCGAAACCAAAGCGGAAAAATATACAGCCGTAGCGGCAGCTTCAATTTTAGCGAGGGATAAAATGGAAAGCTGGTTTGCCGAAATGAGTAAAGGCGGAGTGGATCTGCCGAAGGGCGCTTCGAACAATATTGAAAGCACGGTTTTAAAACTAATTAAAAAAGAAGGCAGCCAATACTTAAAGAAAGTTTCCAAGATTCATTTCAAATCAATACAAAAGTTAATTAAGATTTGATGGTTCTTTAATACTATTTTTACTAATTTTAAAGTTAAATTAATTGTTGAAGTTCAGCGAGGAAATATGCGTTCAAGATCATCAAAGGTAAAAAGAATAGGAATACTTACCGGCGGCGGCGACTGCCCGGGATTAAATGCGGTAATCCGGGGTGTTGCTAAACCTGCTCACGACCAGGGTCTTACTGTGCTTGGTATTGTTGACGGTTTTGAAGGTCTTGTTGAAGGCAAAGCACAGCAACTTTACAATAAAGACGTTTCCGGAATTTTAGCCAGGGGCGGTACAATTTTGGGCTCATCCAATAAAGGCGACCCTTTTAATTGGCCGACAAAGATTGGCAAAGAAATTCGAATTTTAGACAGATCCGAAGATGCAATTAGAAATTACGACGGATGGAATTTGGATGCGCTCATTGCAATTGGCGGCGACGGGACAATGCACATTTCGAAAAAACTCTCCGAAATGGGGATGAACATTGTGGGCGTTCCGAAAACAATTGATAATGATCTCGATGCAACCGATTTGACTTTCGGGCACGACTCCGCAGTATTTGTTGTTTCGGAAGCGTTGGACAGATTACACACTACTGCATCTTCGCATCACCGAGTTATGGTTATTGAAGTTATGGGAAGATATGCGGGCTGGATTGCTCTGCACGGTGGATTAGCAGGCGGTGCCGACATAATTCTTATTCCTGAAATTCCTTTTAATTGGGATATTGTTTACGATAAAGTTATCGAAAGGAATATGATGGGTAAACGTTTCAGCATAGTTTGCGTGGCTGAAGGCGCTAAACCCAAAGACGGTGAAATGATTATTAAAGCCAAAGACATAAAACGCACGGACCCGATACAGTTAGGTGGAATTGGTGAATTTGTTGCCAGAAAAATTGGCGAAAATACAGATATTGAAACCAGATATACTGTTCTCGGTCATTTGCAGAGAGGAGGGAGCCCAACTCCTTACGACAGAATACTCTCCACCAAATTCGGCACTTATGCCATTGGTATGGCGATCAAAAAGCAATTCGGCAGAATGGCAGCTCTGAGAGGCACGCAAATTACCAGCGTTAAAATTGCGGACGCAGTAACAAAACAGAAGCTGGTTCAGAAAGATGATCAAGTTGTAGGTGTTGCCAAAGCAGTTGGAGTAAGTTTTGGAAGTGAAGACTTATAATTTTTCTTGCTTTCAGAAAAAAAAAATATTATAATTAAAATCTCATTTTAATGAGATTTGACAATTGGATCCCCGATAAAAACAATCGGGATAAGCTCCTTTCAGTTTGGTTAGAACGTCCCGACTGTTTCGGGAAGATCAAGAGTTCTTAAAAATATGGGATCGTAGTTCAGTTTGGTTAGAACGCCTGCCTGTCACGCAGGAGGTCGCGAGTTCGAGTCTCGTCGGTCCCGCATTTGAACCCGCCACTAGGCGGGTTTTTCATTTTTAAAAACTATCTTCCTTAATGAAATTCACAAATCAGAATGTGAGTCAGATAACATTTTTAAAAGGAATACGTACTTCTCTCCAATCTCCAAAACCACTATCTGACGGAACATGCCCTCCGATAATTTCCTTATTAACAACATATAATTTTTTATTTGTTAATTCCCACAAATGAAAAATATAATTTTGAGATAGCTCTGCTGTTTCCCATTCATTTTTTGATAAATAGAAAGTTGCATAATCAATTTGAGAACTAGTTGATTTCACTTCAATTTTAATTTTGGTCGAACTTTCTCTTTCAATAACGGAAAGTATATCGTATCCTGATAAGTTTGATTCAATTGATTGCCACATTGGTTTTGTGCCAGTACGTTCTTGTTCATATTGCAAGCTTAAGTATTCTCCTTGCCTTCCAATTTCGAGTAATTTCTGTTGATGATACTTTCTATAAGCTATGCTAAATTTATCCCAAATTCCAATAATCCGTTCATTTATTTCTCCAAAAAGTTTGGCTTCTTTGAAACACTGCAAAACGTTCTGAGGTAGAAAATGTTTAGTTTCTTCTCTTCCTTTAGGTAAAAGTGCTGCCCACTCTGGATTATAGCAGAATATCATATCTTCTAATTGTAGAACTAGAGATTCTAAGTAATCTAAACAGTTAATTTCCTCGCCCCGGCTTGTTAAAACAATTTCACCTGAGGGTTTCAATTTTATCCAACCGCAGCTGAATGAAAGCTCAAGAATCTTTTCAGGTTCGCTGTAGCTGAATCTACGAAAGGCACTCTCAAAAATTTGGGGAGTTAATGAAGAAGAATTAACCTGACTAAGAAAATCCTTAGTTGAATATATTACACTCACGGAAAACACTTATTTCTCCTTTAAATGATCAAGAAGATCTTATGCATCTTCAACAGAAAAACCAACATCATCTAAATTAGTAACCTCCGGCTCAACATGTAATGACCTATCGTTTAAAACAGACATCATATTATTAATTTTCATTGACAACCGCCTTTCGATGCGATCATCTATTGAATCTGGAATTTTAACAACTTCTATAGTAGTTTCAGTTTCTGGGGATAATCCAAGTCTATGAATACGATCCATTGACTGGAGATATTGAGCAGCATTATAATTCCGATCAACGTAAATTGCATGATGGCAAACCGTATGCAAAGATATACCCTCTGAGCAAGCAGCAGGGTTAGCAACTAAAACAAAAGCATTGGGATCATTATGAAAATTTTTAATTATTCCTTCACGTTTGTCAGATTCATCTTCCGAACCGGCTTCAACACCTCCATGGATAAAATTTGCTCCAAGATCAATCAACTTTCGAGCAATGAGCTCAACATTCTCAACAAATCCTGACCATATAAGAACCTTTTTCCCAGCTAAGCTTAACTGTCTTGCTCTATGAACTACATAATTAATTTTTACACTATCTCCATATTCTATAGCTTCTTTTAGTGCATCGGGAAATGCTATTGAAGTTTTCATAAGAAGGGCTGGGTTACTTACTATTTGCAATAACCTCATATAACTTCTTTGGAGATTTCGATAAAAATTTTTGTCAAATTTTGTCAAATTGCTTGCTTGCCTATATTCTTCACTCCTAACTAAATCATAAAGATTCTTTTGTGGTTCTGTGAATGGAACGCTTGTGTGCAAAATTCTAGGTTTTCTTAATCCAAGTTCATCCTTTGTAGTTCTCACATAAATTTGTTGGATTTTTACTGTAATGCTCGTCTCATTAACATCACTGTCTTCTGGGAATAAAAATTTATACTGAGATATAAGATCACTCGCTTGATTTGGCATTGGCGTACCGGACATTATTAATTTACCAACTGGTAAGTGACTAATTTGCTGAACTTGGCGACTTGTCTCGCTGTTTTCTCCGCTTTTGATACGATGACTTTCATCAAGGAAAACAAAGCATTCATTCTTATGAAGAAAATCCGATATTAGGGGGACGACTCGTATAAATTGTTGATATGTTATTAAAAAAACTTCAACGTTTTCTTCCAGAATAGCTAAAATTGAATCATACCCTCCTACTAACCTAATAATATTTGGAGATCGATTTCCCAAGCAATCCACGAATTGTTCTTCCCAAGCAGAGAAAGCATTCTTAGGACAGATAACTAAGAGTCTTTGGTGAGCTGTTTTCTTCAATACGTAGAAAGCAATTGCCTCTGTTGTTTTTCCAGCTCCTGGAACTGAAAAAGTTGCACCAGCATGTAATCTTGTAAGCAAGGAAACATTTCTAGTTTGCTCACTGGTTAATAAACGATTGAAACCCAAAGAATTCAGCTTTTCTTGAATTTGCTCCTGGGGTATTACTTTAATTTCATCAAGTCTTTGGAGCTGATTTTTTTTATTAATTGCGTTTTGAATTAACTCCATCGTTCCATCAGGAATATCAACTTCCATACTGAATCTATTTGTCAGATGCCGTAAAGTACCAAGGTTAGCAATGAAAGAATGCCAAGGAATTTCAATACTATCGGTTTTAGCAATAAAATCATCATTCAATTCGCTGAAGAATAGTATTATTTCGTTCCAATGATCTTGTTTATTATCTTTTGTAATAATACATGAGTGATTTTTTTTATTATAAGCTATGCTAATCACTTTTCAGCCCATCCCTTTAATTCTGCTACCACCATTTCAATGTTTTTTAGTTGCTCGAGAACACCCTCTTTGTGGGAATCATGTTCACGTACGTTGTTGGCATCGGCTAGTAATTTATGTGCTTTTTTAACATTCTTAAGAACTGCTTGCTTTTTCTTTTTATCCTGTTTTTCCTCTCTTGCATCAACAATTTTTTCTTCAATTATGCGAAAGATTGCTTCATCATTATCAAGTTTATCAATAAATTTTAAAATAGCTTCACTTTCATCATCTGAAACGCTTGGATCATTTAGAGGATTCTTTTGATTAAGTTCATCTTTAATTTGTTTGATTTCATCTTTATATTCAGTTATTATTTCCTCTTTAACTAATGGTAAGGTTTCTTGAATTATTGGAATATTATCATACATCCTACCAACAAGCTTTCCCTGATTCTTTAGCGAGATGAAAGAGATTTTCTCAAATAAGGATTTTTCTGCAGGTTGATTTTCAAATCTTCTTCTATTTTTCAATATTTGCTCAATAGCTAACTCATCCTTTTCAACAATATCATAATCTTGTGGATGACCTATCTCCTCAAGATAATTATCTGCGACAATTAAGTTTTGAACAA
>JAENZU010000133.1 GCA_016841125.1 Melioribacter sp.
ATTCAAGTAGATCAAGAATTAATTGAAAATATTTCAGTTCTAATTGAAAATGAAGCATCGGATAATATTCTTGTACTCATTGCAGATCTCCATCCGGCAGACATTGCTGAAATAATAAATCGTCTTGATCTCTTCGAAGCAAAATACCTTTTCAAACTTCTTGAAACAGAATCTGCATCTGAAGTAATTACAGAAATTGATGAAAATCTCCGAGAAAAAATATTAAACGATACAGATGCACAGAGAATTGCTGATATAGTTGATGAACTTGACACTGATGACGCCACCGATATTGTAAGCGATCTTCCCGATAATATTGCACAAGAAGTACTTCAATCGATAGACAGGGAAGATTCTGAGGAAGTGCAGGAACTACTCAAGTATCCCGAGGATTCCGCCGGCGGTATAATGACAAGCGATTTTGTTTATGTACCGGAAACCGCAACAATAAAAGAGGCAATTGAAGAGGTTCGCAATAACGCAGAGGAATTTGAGCATATTTATTACATTTATGTACTGCGTGATAATGATGAACTTGTAGGTATAGCTTCATTAAAATCTTTATTGCTCAATCCGCTCGATGCAATAGTTACTTCAATTATTTCCCGCGATCTTATTACTGTTTATCCTGAAATGGATCAGGAGCAGGTTGCAGAAATTATGGAGAAATATGACTTAGTATCTATTCCCGTAATTGATAAAAATAATATCATGCTCGGAAGAATCACAATTGATGACGTTGTAGATGTTATTCAAGAAGAAGCTTCGGAAGATATTCAAAAAATAGCCGGTCTCTCCGATGAACAGGAATCTTCGGATTCAATTTTCCATATTTCGCGCATTAGACTACCCTGGTTGATAATTGCTTTAATAATGGAATTAGTTGCTGCAGTTGTTTTATCAACTTATGAAGATTTTATGAAAGAGGTTATCATTGCAACTTTCTTTATCCCCGTGGTTATGGCTATGGGGGGCAGCTCCGGTACTCAAGCCGCAATTGTAATGGTTAGAGGACTCGGCACCAAAGAGCTCTGGCTTAAAGACAGTTTGCGGAAATTATCCAAAGAGTTTGGTGTAGCCTTATTAAACGGACTAGCCTGCGGGCTGATACTTTTGGCAGCCACGTACCTCTTTTTCCCAAGAGATGAAGTTTCTCTGCATTTTGCATTTCTTCTTTCAATATCGCTAGTTACAATAATTATTATTGCAACAATGGTAGGCGCAGCTATCCCGGTTTTAATGAGAAAAATGGGCACAGACCCTGCTATTGCCACCGGTCCGTTCGTAACCACCACTAACGATATTTTAGGACTGCTCATATATTTAACATTTATAACAATGTTTTTTGTCGGATAATGGATTTACTAAAACGCTATTTATTAAATCTTCATGCCCGTGACTTAATTGTTGTTTGCTTCGGAATTTTCTTAACCTTTCTGAACATCATCTTCCTGGATAAGGTTGATAATTGGCTGACTCACGTAATTCTTAACCTCATTGTAATTTTGCTCATCTTTATTGTCGCTTATTTTGATAAACATAAGCCTCATATTTTTTGGTCGCAGCTTCACTATTGGTATTTGGTTCCGGTTATATTTTTAACTTTTAAAGAAATATATTTTATGGTGGATCCAATTAGAGGAGTAATTTACGATCAAAGTCTTATCGCGATTGACAGATGGCTTTTCGGATTTGATCCAACTGTTGCACTTTATAAAATTTCAAACCCCTATTTAACGGAATTACTTCAAATTGTCTACGGATCGTTTTTCTTTCTCCCGATTATTTTAGCCATTGATTTGATGATGAACAACCGGTTGAAAGATCTTGACTTTGAAACGTTTGCAATTATTTACGGATTTTTCCTTTCATATATCGGTTATTTTTTAGTGCCGGCAATTGGACCGCGATTTACACTTCACGATTTTGGTATGACGAATACTGAACTGCCGGGACTTTTTTGGACCAACTTCCTTAGAGAAATTGTAAACGCCGGCGAATCAATACCCCTCGGTACACCAAACCCTGCCGAGGTTGTTCAGCGCGATGTTTTTCCTAGCGGACACACTCAGATAACCCTCATAGTAATGTATTTAGCACACCGGTTTAAAGTTGTTTCAAGATATTTATTTTGGCCCGTTGGTTCATTATTGATTTTTGCAACCGTTTATTTGCGCTACCATTATGTAATCGATCTGATAGGCGGGGCATTATTTATGGTATTTACTGTTTGGAGCGGATATTATTTATTCAACTGGTGGATGAAAATTACCGGCAGAGAAAGATTTGAATACAATTAATTCGACATCTGACCGGCATCAACTTTTTTTATTGTTTCAACAATTAAAGAAAAATATCTATCGAGAGAGCAGTTTGAGTCTTCTCTTAAGTAGCAGTTTCCTTCAGATTCTGCCGCACGGCATTCTTTGCAGACATTATCTTTCAATTCATTATAGTAATCATCAAGATACTCACTATCGAGAGAGTGAACAACATCAACTATTTGAGGAAGAAAATACTGAACCGCACAGACTTCTTTTTCGTTTAATGTACAATTGCCCTTTTCGGTTGAGTCAACACAAATTGAACATATATTTTCTTTTATTGCGCTAAGGTACTTATCCATATAATAACTCCGTTTTTAATAGGAAAAAATTAGCAAATTGATGATCGTTAATCAAGCATTATGACAAATATGAATAAAAAGACACAAGTTAGAAGAATTTTCGATTCTATATCTTACCGGTACGATTTTCTAAATCACTTGCTTAGCGCCGGTATCGATTTCTATTGGCGGAAGAAAGCATTGAAACTGACAGCTATACGGAGAGATGCCAAACTGCTGGATGTTGCCTGCGGAACCGGCGATTTTGCAATTGCAGCCGGAAAGTTTGGAGTGGATAATATAATTGGCGCTGATCTCTCTCTTAATATGCTTAAGTTGTTCCGAAAGAAAACTGATAAAATAAAAGGCAAAACAGTTCAGGCGGTTGCCGAGGCAATGCCTTTTAAAAATGAAAGTTTTACAAATATTACAGTGGCATTCGGTGTGCGTAACTTTTATGATATATCAGAGGGGTTTAAATCATTCTACAGGATTTTAACTACTGAAGGCAAGGTTACAATTATTGAGTTCAGATTGCCGAAAAATAAATTCGTACGTAAATTCTATCTCCTCTATTTTAATAAAGTTCTGCCTCTAATAGGTAAGATGATCTCCAAAGATCCGGAAGCTTATACATATTTACCTGAATCGGTAAACACATTTGATAAAAACGTAAATATCCCACAATTACTTGAAACGGCGGGATTTAAAAATATTACTGCGCACTTGCTAACATTTGGGATTGTTCAAATAGTAATAGCACAAAAGTGAAAATTTATTGCACGGTAGGTTTACTGTTGAATCCTGAGTTTTTCAAGCAGCAGCATGATATCATCCGGCAAATTTGAATCGACGTAAATTTTCTCCTTTGTTCTGGGATGAATAAAACCCAGTGTTTTAGCATGCAGCGCCTGCCTCTGCATAATGGTCAACAAATTATCCACTCTTAATCTATTTTTCGGAAGGTGAGAACCATAAACGATTTTTCTTCCACCGTAAGTAGGATCTCCGAAAACAGGATGGTTTATGTGTGACATATGAACCCGGATTTGATGGGTTCTGCCCGTTTTAAGTTTCAGTGAAACCAAAGACGCAAACTCAAATTCTTCTATAACTTTGTAAAAGGTATGTGCATGCTTACCTTCGTATTTATCGACCGTAAAAATCTTTCTGTCTTTTTTACTTCGAGTAATATTGCCGACAACCTCCCCTTCCTTCCTTTCGGGAATGCCCCATACAACCGCGTTATATTCTCGCTCCAGTGAGTGATTTGCAAACTGCTTGGCTAATTGCGAATGTGTCCAATCGTCTTTAGCCACAACGAGTAATCCGCTTGTTTCTTTATCAATCCTATGAACGATCCCGGGGCGTCCGGCTTCATTAACCTCACTCAATTCTTTTGTATAATGCAGCAGCGCATTTACAAGTGTGCCGGTAAAATTACCGAGTGCCGGATGTACCACCATGCCCGCGGGCTTATTTACTATCATTAAAAATTCGTCTTCAAAGACAACATCAAGCGGTATGTTTTCGGGTTCTGTATCCTCGGGACGCGGGACTATTGGAATGGTAATTTCAATTTCATCACCCGGACAAATTTGATAATTGGCTTTTTCGAATTTTCCGTTTACAGTAACTAATTGGGCTTTAATTAATTTTTGAATTCTTGAACGAGTTGCCCTTTCAACAGAATTTGCAAGATAAACATCTAGTCTTTCTTTTTTCTTCCCATCAGTAATTTTAATTTTCAGTTTGCGTTCGTTTATTATCCTGCTCATTTCCATCTTCATCTAAAATAGTATTAACAGAATCTTCACTAGTTTCATTCTTATCAATTAACGGAGTTTCGTCATTATTTTCATTCCCTGATTCATTATCCTTTTTCGCTTCGCGTTCTTCGAACGATTTATGAAAAAATATCAGAATCACAACTCCGACGGTTACTGCCGCATCGGCAATGTTGAATATAGGCCACCTTTCATAAGTTTGACCGAAAAGTGTAAAATCAAAAAAGTCAACATTCAGAAAGTCCACTACTTTGCCTTCAAAAATCGGGGCATATCCATAAAATACACCGTAGAGACTTCTATCAATCAAATTGCCTATTGCCCCTCCTAATATTAAGGCAAGTGCAATTCGGAACAATTTTGTTTGATGCGATGATTTGTACAAATAATAAACAATTCCGATACCGGCAATAATAGAAAAAAGTGAAAGGAAAATTTTTGAGCTGCCGCCAAGGTCAATACCAAAAGCCATACCGGGATTTTCAACAAAAGTAAGTTTGAAAAAAGATCCAAAGATGTCTATGCTTTGCCCATATCTCATTCCATCGAAGTTAATACCGAGAAATGGAAGAGAAAAACCTTTAACTAATAGTTTTGTAATCTGATCAAAAACTACAACAAAAAAAGAAACGATTAATATTCTCAACTAATACCGCCTTAACAATTATTTACCTTGCATTTGCTGTTTAACTTGCAGACAATGCTGAGTGTGCGGCACAGCTATAAGCCTTTCTTTCGGAATCAATGGGCAAGTTGGGCATAGATTCTGCGGTTCATCAATACACTCAATGCATATTCCATATGTTCCATTTTCAATTCTCTGGAGTGCGTCCTCAAGATAGCCTAGGAATTTATTTTCTCTTTGAGCCCAAAGATATAGTTTCTCACGCTCTTGGGCATCGGTTCCCT
Organism: Melioribacter sp.; assembly: GCA_016841125.1. Taxonomy (GTDB): domain Bacteria; phylum Bacteroidota; class Ignavibacteria; order Ignavibacteriales; family Melioribacteraceae; genus JAENZU01. The sequence goes on from JAENZU010000133.1 coordinate 5,302, forward strand.
GTTCTGCCATGTGAAGTGAATAGGGAGAACTCTCATTTACATATTGCCCGGTTGTAGGATCCATCATCTGATCTTTCAGATTTTGAAGCTGCTCAATGATCTCTTCTCTTTTGTCCAAGATAACTTTTTTAATATCTTCAAGATCTTTTTTAGAGTAACCTTTAATCTTTTTAACCTTCTTGGTTGGAGAAATTACTTCAACTTCCAGAGAAGCATTGACTTTTTTAGATTTAGTCGATGTTTTTTTAGTAGTTTTAGATTTAGTTTCCGCTTTTTTAGTTTTTGCAGTATTTGTATTTTTTGTTGTTTTAGCGGTAGTTTTTTTAGTTGTATTTTTTTCTGATCGCTTTGCCATAAGACCTCCCATTAGGAAATTAATTTTCTGCTTTTTCGATAGTTATGCTGCAATCGAAATCACCAATCTTCCAATCCTGTTCGAAACCATTATCAATTTTACCGGCAGTTAAATTATCAGCGAGAATTTCATTGGAAATATAATCGGAAAATTTAGAAATGAATTCAACTAATTTCTGACTTGTATCAAATTTAACATTTATCCGATCGGTGATTTCAAAGTCTGCATCTTTACGCATATTTTGAATTCTATTTATAAATTCGCGTGCATAACCTTCGGCAATTAGATCTTCGGTCAATTCCGAATCAATTGCAACAGTTACACCTTCCTCCGATTCCACAACCCAGCCTTCAATTTCGGAGCTTTGTACTTCTATATCATCAACAAATACTTCAACTTCTTCACCAGCCAATTGAAGTATTATTTTGCCCTCTTTCTCTAATCGGGCAATTGAGTCCTGATCCATATCCTTAATAACAGACGCTAGCTGCTTCATCTGTTTTCCGAATTTTGGACCAAGTGTTTTAAAATTAGGTTTAGCCGATTTATTAACTATTCCGGAATCATCCTCCATCACTTTAAGTTCTTTAATATTTACTTCCTCAAGTATAACTTTCTGCATACTTTCAACCGCATCCCGCTTATCTTTATCAACAGCAATCATAATTCTTTTTAAAGGCTGTCTCACTTTCAGATTTGCTTTCGCACGCATTGCCCTGGTAAGATAAACAACACGCTGGGCGATATCCATTTTTACTTCGAGCTCAGCATCAATAAATGAAGGTTCAGGAAAATCAACTAAATGCACAGACTCTGATTTTTCATTTCCGGTAACAGAATTTAAATTCTGATAGATCTCTTCACTTATGAACGGAGCAAAAGGAGAAGTCAATTTTGCAATTGTTACCAAACATTCATAAAGAGTTTGATATGCAGAAATTTTACTTTCATTTATATCGGATTTCCAAAAAACCCTTCTGCTGCGGCGTACATACCAATTTGATAATTGATCTATAGTGAAACTAGAAACAGAACGGGCTGCTTTGGTAATATCATAATTATCCATCAGTACATCGTATTCTTTAACCAGGCTGTTCAACTTCGAAATTATCCACCTGTCAATTTCCGGTCTTTCTTTATAGGGAATAAATTTATCAGCAAAGTTAAATTTATCAATGTTAGCATACAGCGCAAAAAATGAATATGTATTTAGAAGTGTCCCAAAAAATTTACGCTGCACTTCTATTAAACCATCAGAATCAAAAAGGGTCGGCTTCCAAGGTGGACTGGTAGTCATCAAATACCAGCGTGTAGTGTCGGCACCGTATTTCGCAAATAATTCAAACGGATCTACAGTGTTGCCTTTTGTCTTAGACATCTTCATTCCGCTTTTATCGAGTATCAGCTCATTTACAATTAGGTTCTTATAAGCAACCGAATCAAAAAGCATAGTCGAAATTGCGTGAAGAGTGTAAAACCATCCTCTGGTTTGATCGATACCCTCGCAAATAAAGTCTGCCGGGAAATTTTGCTCAAACCACTCTTTATTTTCGAATGGATAATGATATTGTGCAAACGGCATCGCACCGGAATCGAACCAGACGTCAATCAGTTCCGGCGTTCTGGTATAAATTTTACCATTCTTTTCAAATTTTACATCATCAACAAATGGTTTGTGAAGATCAATATTTTCCAGTTCACTTACCGGAACTCTTTTTCCATCCTTTTCAACAAAACCTTTGTTTAATTCTTCAATACTTCCTACGGCAAACATATCGCCGTCATCCGCAACCCAAATGGGGAGTGCTGTAGCCCAGAATCTATCGCGGGATAAAGCCCAATCTTTATTATCCTCAAGCCAGTTTCCAAACCGTCCGCTGCCAACTTCAGGCGGGTACCAATTAATTGTTTTATTTAACTCTATCATCCGGTCTGCAATTTGGGTTGTTCGGATAAACCAAGATTCCCGTGCATAATAAATTACCGGAACATTATCAAACCGCCAGCTGAAAGGATAAGAGTGAGTAATAGTTTCTTTTTTGTAGAGGCTCCCCTCTTCACGAAGTTTTTTTATTATACCTTCGTCGGCATCTTTTACAAATTGACCTTTAAAATCAGTGATCTCGTCGGTGAATAAACCGCCGCGAGTAACCGGCTGCAGGAAAGGCAAGTTATACTTTTTGGAAACTTCGTAGTCGTCGGCGCCAAATGCGGGAGCAATATGAACAATGCCCGATCCGTCTTCGGTACTAACAAAATCACCCTCAATCACATAAAATCCATCTTTATCTACACTGCAATAATTGAAGAGCTGTTTGTAATGTATACCAGCAAGGTCGGAACCTTTGTAGCTTTCCAAAATTTCATATTCATTTCTTAAAACTTCAAGCCGGTCTTTAGCCAGAATTAAATTATTGCCTTCGTTCTTC